>JBNGEE010000098.1:0-3262 GCA_049975565.1 Candidatus Aenigmatarchaeota archaeon | reverse complement strand
CCTAAAACCAGCCCCACTTCCTTTTTCTGCCCTGCTCCTTTCGCTCCCCGAAATGGTCTTTTGCGTGCCCGCTTGCGTTCAAAAAGGATAATATTATCTCAAAAATGAGATAATCAGCTATTGCGAACCTACAAATTCTCCATTGCCTCCAAAAACTTTTTGTCTCTCCTGAGGATAAACTCGACATCCCTGAAAGCCTCCCTTTTGCTGACCTTAAGGGGATGGAGCTTTCCGTCTTTAAGTACAAACCGGGTCACGAATTCTTCTGCCATATTATAGTTCCTTTAGGTTATTATATATCCATTTGGCAAGCCCTGCGCGTTCAATGTCGCCATTTGCGACCTTGAGCTAAGTGTAGACAAGACCTGCGTTCGTGGCTTTCAGGCCAAAGCCGTTTTTATAGAGTAAGAGTTGAACTGCCTCTGTGGCCGTCCTTTTGTTGCCGTCCAGGAACGGGTGGAGCTGGATTATGTCGTGCCACAAAATCGCCGCGATGCAGGAAAGATACTTCTTAAAATTGGCTTCGGTTTGCTTTAGCTTCCGTCTTTCTATTTTTGTGATGAGAATGTCCAGAGAACCCGGCTTGAGGACTTTGCCCCCAAGCCTTTGGTTTATCTCGACAAGCTCTTCCGTGCTTGGTAAAATTATCTCCTTCATAACTAATCTTCGTGGAGTATAGGTCGAATCTACAACCCCTTTACAGGATTAAGCATCAAGCGAGCTGAGTTCCTTCTCCTTTTGGTCAGGCTCCTTTTTGGCCGCCTTCACGGAGGGCTTTTTTAGCTCTTTGATTTCCACGACCTCGATTTCCCCGTTATCCTCCTTTTTTGGGCAGGGGACGGGCTTGAGGAATTCCTCGATATTCTTGGTGGGCTTTTCCTCAAAGTCGGACGCCGCAGCCTCGGCTTCGCACACGGCTTTTTTGGGCTCGTCATTTATCCGGACAGTCTCAAGTCTGCTTTCGGGGCCGTCTTTTGCGGCATTTTCCGCCGCGGGCGCTATCAACGTTGCGGCTTTAGGCTCATTTGCGGCCTCCTTAAAGCCGCCAAGAAATTCCTCTTTTGCCGCCTTCCAGAGGCTTTTTCCCCTGTCATGTCCGAAGGCCTCGGGCACCTCTTCCCCCAGGATACAGGCAAGCTCCGCCTTTTTTGAGACAAGCTCCCCGATTTGTTCAAGAACGAGCCTTTTTTCCTCGCCGCCCTTTGCGAGAGGGTAGAGCTTCCAGAGCTCCTGCTTTACAAGCTCGATTTCCTGCCTCGCCTCCTCGATTATCTGCCCTTCGTCCTTTCGGGCGTCGTCCACGGCGCGTATTCCAAGCGACTTTAGGTCGCGTTTCACGGTCTTTGACGGCAGCGCGAGGGTTTCTGAAATCTCGTCGGTCAGGTTTCCCATAAGGTAGAGCGTCAAGACGCTCTTTTTCCTTTTGACAATCTCGTCCTTGTTGTTTGCCATATTTATTACCTAAATATAATTACCTTAGAATATATAAATACTTTACTTGGGCTTCCAAATAGGCGGCCGTTTATGCAAGCTCTTCTCTTAGGACCCTCTCGGCCCTTGTCGGGCCGCTTCCCATCTTCCGGTGGGCGAGTACTGCGGCCAAAAGTAGCGCAAGGAAAATCAATGCCACGGGGGTTGAGGCCTGCGCATTGGCGAATTTGCCTGTCTCCTCCGGGGTGGTGGCCGCTTCCCTGCTGAAAGACACGCTCTGGCTCAGGTCGGTTCCCTTTATGCCGGCGACCACTTCATAGTCCCCAAAGTCGATGCCAAGGTAGCCGAACCGGATTTCCTTATTCTCCCCCGGAATCACGTAAACCGGCTTGCTTTCGGCCTCGGTGATCTTTTCGCCGTTCAGATAGAACTCAAGCGTCATCGCGGCAGTGTAGGGAACATCGCCCGTGTTGGCATACTCCCCTATAATTTCGACCCCGCCCCCTTCGATAGGCCCTTCGACTTTCAGACTAAGGGTGCCTTCTCTTTCTATGGCTCCGGAAGGAAGAATCTCGTACTCGAGCCTCTCGATGATTTCCTTTCTTCCCGACATTACCGTTATCCACAACTCGTACTTCCCGGGTTTCACTCCCGAGTTATTAAGGTAGATGACATAAGTCCTCTCCTGCCCGGCCTCAAGTATTCCGAGGTCTTCCTCGAAGGTCTTTAGCGCGACGTTGGTATCTATTACCTGAAGGTCGATTTTCACGCCGGGCTCAAGGTCGGTATAGCCGGGGTTTGAATATGTCAAAATGATTGGTATGTAGCTTTCCTCTTCGCTTTTGGCTATATTAACCGAGACGAGGCTGCCGCACATACCGTGCATATTATAGCACGGGATGTAGTCCTTGTCGTTGTCGGTGTGCACGCAGAAGTCCCTGCCTCCTTCCTGAAGGTTAAGGTCTCCGTTGTAGCAGATTTTGGAGTGAAGCCCGCACTTGACGCTTGCAAGCCCGTAATTCTCGGCGACCTCGACCCTCGACTTGCAGTATGTGTCAGGGTCGCTTTTCTCGAGCGTCCGGTAGATTGCCTCTATGTCGTAGATGTTGCTTTGGATGGTTTCGTGGTAAGTATCAAGAGCTTCATCTCTTATTCCGATGTTTGTGTCGAAATAGTCTTTGGCTGCGGAATACGCCAGATAATCCAGATAAGACATCAGCGCCTGCTCGGCGGCGCTAAGGTGTACGTCGTCACCAGCCTTGTAACGGGTGATTTTATCGAACGCCCCTATCACGTCGCCCATGCTTATCCCGGCCCTGTCCTGAATCCATGCCTGCTCGTTTGTTTTGATGTAGCCGGTAATCAGGTTGGTCTGGCCGGTAAGCGCGTTTGTCTGGTTCGCAAGAATCTGGGTCTCGGCCCGAAGCTCGCGGGTATCACCAAGCAGGTCCACTCCGTTGACGTATATGTCAACGCTGCCGTTTGTGTCTATGTAATTATAAGATTGGACGTCCCCTCCGGCGTGAATCTCGTTGTAAAGGTCGACGCCGGCGGATGCATTGAGTTTTACATACTGGAGCGCATCAGGGTCCGAATCTTGGGGCTCCGGCTCATTTCCCTCCGCGAGAACCGCCAGTGGTGCCAGACACAGTGCAATAGCAAAAAAAGCAGCAAGTAGCGCAAGTACTCTTTGAGGGTGGCTTGTATTTCCGTGGGTTTTTTTGTGTCCCATATTTTTATTTGATAATAATAAAAAGGAGTAAAAATAAAAAAAACTATTCCATGTTGAAGGAAACGACCTGGTTGAAGTTAAGCCAACCCGGGGTTCCCC
>JBNGEE010000097.1:0-3283 GCA_049975565.1 Candidatus Aenigmatarchaeota archaeon | reverse complement strand
GATCTCTCGAAGCACGGCTCCTCCCAAAGGTAGCGGTACATAAATTTAATTATATGACTATTTCTTATGTTGTTGGACTTAGTTAGGAAAACCGAAATTCTGGACTCGAACGCAACCATTGGAAGCGTGATTGCAAAGATGCAGGAGTGCCGGGCGCTACCCGTGTCTGACGGGGAGTACCGGGGGATGCTCTACCTGAGGGAGATTGTTGTGCGGGACTTCGACACGAAGGCGAAAATCGGCTCGCTCGTCAAAAAGACGAGAAAACTGACCGGGGATATGAAGAAGGACGAGATTATCGACGCGTTCCTCGAGTTTCCGGCCCTGCCATACTTCGAGAAAGGAAAGCTCTTGGGGGTAGTCCGGGCAATCGACTTTATTGAGACGCTTGGCCTTAAGGGAAAGGCCTGCGAGTACTCGGCGGCGGCTGAGGTCATAAACTTCGATGACACTGTCGGCGTCGCGAGAAACGCGCTTAAGGCCAGTGAGGTTGTGCTTGTGGGGAGAGGCGGGGAAATCATCGGCGGAGTCGACGTCTTTTCGCTCTCAAACCAGGTCATCCCGAAGGGGAACCGGGCGGTTACCCCCGAAAAAACCCCGGAAAAGGAGATAAAAGTCCGGCCGGTGATGGTCGACGCCCTCTCTCTGGGCCTTGGCACGGAGATTGGGGATGCAATCGAGATGCTCAAAAGAAACTATTTCCTTATCTGCGGCGAGTACGTGCTCACGCCTAAGACCATCCTTAAGGCAGTCAAGAGCGGGGGCATGGAAATGAAGGAGATAAATAAGGTCCTTGAAATCGTCGGCTTTGACCTCGGCGAAAGCTTCGAGACAGACCAGGTGGTAAAGGAAATCGGGAACTTCGCGAGGAAGACAGAAAGGCTTATAAAGCCCGAGGAGATAAAGTTCCACTTAAAAATCTCGGATAAGCCCGGTAAGGACATCTTTGAAATCGACGCGAAGGTCGTCGCCGGCGGAAACGTATTTGCCGTAAACCTGTCCGACCAGGTCTTATTGGACCTGGTGCAGAGGGTCATAGAGAAGCTCGATGCGCAGGTCGCGAAAATGAAGAGGGAGCCGGGGCGGGAATAACATTGGTTCGTGGCCAGACATATAAGAGACAAAAACCACTTTAATTATGGACTTGGAAGATGAAAACAACTCATAGAATTCTCTTGGAAGATGCTCGTAAAATGCGCCGCCTCAAAGATGAAAGTATAGACCTTATGATTACCTCACCACCCTATCCAATGATAAAAATGTGGGATGCAATGTTTTACGAGCAGAATCCTGAGATTGCGAAAGCCATAAAAAACGAAGATGGTGAAAGAGCTTTTGAGCTGATGCACAAAGAGCTGGATTCGGTCTGGAAAGAGACTTATCGCGTTTTGAAAATAGGTGGAGTTGCGTGCATAAATATAGGTGATGCTACACGCAGTATTGGTGGCAGATTTCAGATATATCCAAACCATTCTAGGGTTCTTAGTTTCTGCCTGAATACAGGTTTTCACGCTTTGCCTGAAATTTTGTGGGTCAAGGAAACAAACAAGCCCGACAAATTCATGGGTTCCGGGATGTTGCCGGTGGGGGCATATGTAACCCTTGAGCATGAGCATATCCTGATTTTGAGAAAAGCCGGCAAAAGAGAATTTGAGAGACCTGAGGAGAAAGCAAACCGGCAAAAAAGCGCCTTCTTCTGGGAGGAAAGAAATGTATGGTTTTCCGATAAATGGAGTGATATAAATGGGGTTTTTCAGAGACTGAATCACAAAAAGCTGAGAGACAGGAGCGCGGCTTACCCAATTGAACTGGCGTATCGCCTGATAAATATGTTTTCCGTTCATGGCGACACGGTTTTAGACCCTTATCTGGGCACCGGAACGACGACTCTGGCGGCCATAGCCTCTGCAAGAAACAGCGTTGGTTACGAAATAGACTTGAATTTTAAGTGCCTGATTGAAGAGAGAATCAGAGAGGTAAAAGACGTAGCCAACGAGATAACCAAGCAGAGACTGACCGCACATTTGGAATTCGTAAAAACCAGATTTTCCGGGGGAGAATCAAAATACCGGAACGAAAATTATAAGTTTCCCGTTATGACCAATCAGGAAACACGACTAATCATACCTAAGCTAAGGAATGTTGCGATGGTTGAAGAAGGGGTATTTGAAGCCCGACACGTTTACTAAGACAATCTCTTGAGTTCGGCTTTTATCTCGTCAATAACTTCCTTGTTTGCTATAATTTTCTTGCCGGTTTTTTCGTCTTTTACGGAGAATATGTAGAACACTTTTCCGCCGTATTTTTTCATAAACCTGTCGTGCGTTTCTTTTTGCTGGTTCCGTTCGTTTATAATCTGGGGTATGTATTCGTAGCCTGTTGGCTTTATCTGCAGGCCGATGAACTTGCCATTTATCTTTATGAAGAAATCAACGTTGTAGCCCCGGTCCCATTCGTCGGGAGCAGGTTCGATTTTTACTCCTAAAATGTCCTGTAATTGCCCGTAGATTGTTTCCTTTTCTGAGACATATCTGTCATAGGTTCTGTTTATTACGAGGTTTATCACGAAGTCGATGCAGTCTTCTTCCGAAATCTCGTCTATTTCTGCCCTTATGACCTCACTGATTTTTACGTAAAGCTTCCTGCCAAGTTCTACCAGATGATCCTTCGGATAGACGTTGGCGAAATAATAGTCTTCCCAAGCCTTTATGCTTCTTGGAGAACATTTTCTTATTTCTTCGGCAACGGCACCGACCTGCCTATTCTTGTTCAACCCTCAGCGCATATTTGCGCTGTTCAAAACCCATTCTTTTGGCATTTGTCCGCCACCCACATAATAAGGCAATATAATTATAGGTTTAATCCCAGCCAAACCCCTTAACCTTCTCCCACGGCTCCCTGCTTATTACGAAATTCTGGTCCATAAAGACGGGCCTATAGTTCGACCACGTGAAGCGCTCGTCGAGATAGATTATCGCCGCCTTGTCCTTTTCGGTCCGAATCGCCCGCCCGCTTGCCTGGATTGCCTTTTGCACAGCCGGATAGATATAGCCGTACTCCATGCCTTTTCCGTACTCGCGGTCATAGCGCTCGATGAGGCTTTTTGTTTCCAGGTCGGGCCTTGCAAGGGAAATTCCGGCGATTATGACGCCTTTCAGGGAATTGTTCGGGTAGTCTATCCCCTGGTCAAAAGAGCCGCCCTGCACACCAAGAAGAAGCCCCCCCTCCGAGCGGATAAAGCGGCTCAAAAGCATCATTTTCTGCTCGCGCGTCTGCTCCTGCT
>JBNGEE010000096.1:0-3369 GCA_049975565.1 Candidatus Aenigmatarchaeota archaeon | reverse complement strand
ACCTTGCCCTCAAAGACGTTTATGCCTGTGTTCGCGGCTCCAGCTTCATGCTTGCTTTTGGCGTTGACCAAAAGCTCGACCGCGTCTCTCCCTGCGCTTTCCGCCAAGGTCCTTGGAATTATCTCCAAGGCGTCGGCAAACGCGTTGATTGACACCTGCTCTTTTCCGCCGATGCTCTCCGCGTAGTCCCGAAGCTTCCTTGCAAGCTCGATTTCTATCGCTCCGCCGCCGTAGGCAAAAGAGCCGACCTCAAGGGTCGAAGCCACGCCAAGGACTGCGTCCTCGACTGCTCGCTTCACCTCGTCGACCACATGCTCGGTCCCGCCCCTAACAAGAATGGAGACCGCACGAGGGTCCTTGCATTTCCTGACAAACACCATCTTGTCGTCGCCGATTTTCTTTTCGTCCACCTGCCCCGCAAAGCCGAGGTCGTCCTCCGAGAGGTCCTCGAGGGTAGAAAGAACCCTCGCTCCGGTTGCCTTCGAGAGCCTGTCCATGTCGCTTTCCTTGACTCTCCTAACGGCCATTATGCCGTTCTTAGAGAGGTAGTACTGGACGAGGTCGTCGATTCCCTTCTGGGCGAAAACCACTTTCGCGCCGCTCGCCTTGATTTTTCCCGCCAGGTCCTTTAAGACCTTAGTCTCCTGGTCTGCGAAGGCCCTAAGCTTATCCGGGTCGGTTATCGAGATTTTCATCTCGGTCTCCGTAGACTTGACCTCGAGCGCCGCGTTTAGAAGAAGGATTTTGGCGTTTTCGAGCTTTTTTGGCATCGCCGGGTGGACAATCTCCTTGTCAATCACTATTCCCTTTACGAGCTCTGTGTCTGTAAGCGAGCCGCCGTGCTTCTTTTCTATCTGCACGTCCTCGGGCCTGATGACCACCTTGTCGCCTTCCTGCCTCGAGACGTAGCTCAAAGCGTCGATTGCTATCTGGGCTAGCTCGTCTTTCGCGCTTTCGCTGCCCTTCCCTGTCATCGCCGTCAGGGCGACTTTCTTTAGCTTGTCCTTGTCCCTGAAGGTGACATCCGTTCCAAGCTCCTTTAGGAGTTGGAGCGCCTTTTTCCTAGCGAGTCGATAGCCGTTTATGATGATTATAGGGTGGATTCCCTGGTCGATAAGGCTTTCGGCCTTCTTCAAAAGCCGGCCGGCAAGGACTACGGCTGTTGTCGTGCCGTCTCCCACCTCCTGCTCCTGGGTTTTTGCGACCTCTATCATCATCTTCGCCGCGGGGTGCTGGACCTCCATTTCCTCGAGTATCGTCACTCCGTCGTTTGTTATCGTGATGTCTCCTATCGAGTCCACGAGCATCTTGTCCATGCCCCTCGGGCCCAAAGTGCTTCTGACCATCTCCGAGACCGCCACTGCCGCCGTGATGTTGTTTTTCTGGGCGTCTTTGCCTGTCTGCCTCAGCGCATCCTCTGATAATACGAATATTGGCTGATTCATTCCGTTCATGTATATAGTTGCAGAAAAAATTTAAAGCTTAAGTGCTCTTTGAAAGGTAGAAAATATTTTGGAGAATCTATGATGGAGTATAGATTTTTTGGTGAGTTTTTGTGGTTGGAGATTTGAAATTTTGAGAATACTCTTGCCCCTACTGCGGCAATATCTTCTCTGAAATTAACCGAACATAGGGCCGGGAGTCTTTCTTTTTTCAGCTTTTAGTTCCACTGGTATTCTGATGTACAGATTTTCGGACCACACACCCGGACCGAGGTCATGGGTTTTGGGAATCTGAAAAATCTGAGTTTTGTCGCCTTTTTCAAGCGTCAGAACCGTACTCTCAGGCGACAAAATCACCACTTCTGAAGTACCGCCCTCCATCCCAGCTGAAGTTATATTCTGCCATCTTGCAGTTACGTATGCACTGTTTACGGACCAGCCAATCCTTTCAAGAAGATTTCCTGCAAGACCGAGATTTCCGCAGGGTACTTCTTCCGCATCGAAATCATCTATATCAATTTCAGCTACTTTTTTCACAATGTTGAAGATGGCCTGTCTATCTTCCGGCATGAAAAATCCATATACTTCCTGACCTGTCCCCGAATAGGTAAAGAATCTTTCAGCGTTTACAGACACGGGAATTGCCAATGAGGGCAGCCGTACCCCCCAAAAAAATATATTGTAACAGGATAGCCTTCAGTTGCCTCGCCATCGCAATCCTCTCCGATAATGCAGAAGGCATTCCCTTCGGGAACAGTATTTGCACCGTCTTTTGCCCCACATAAAAAAAGGCCCTGCTAGCTCAAAGGATCTATAAAAACCATCGCCAGAATTAATACCGCTACTAAGTCCAAAACAGCAAGAGATTTTGCCTTCATTATTATTAATATTCGGCAGTCTATAAATCCTCAAAAATTACAGCGCAAGTGCTTAGTAAACATAAAAACCAAAACCCAAAAGAGCTTAAAATTTCAGCAGGCCCTTCAAAAGCTTGTCCTTCTCAACCTCGTAGCCCCGAAAAAGCTTGTCCATGACCCTCTCGATGTATGCGACCCTCTGCTCGATCTTGCTTACCATCCTCATCGTCTCGACCATCGCGCACCACACCTGAGCGATCTGGACATTCTCGGCGCCCTTATACGCGCACCTGTGCTTCCTTGTGGACTCCAAAAGCTGGTTTAGGTCCTGCTCCGCCTCTGCCGAGAGGTTTTCTTTCCAGTCGGATTTGTCTTTATTGTTCATTTCCATAGGTTTTCACCTATATTAACTTATTCAAAATCTTTAAATACTTCAGGATAATGACAGGCGTTTTTCGGCTTTTGAAGAGGTGGGGTCAAGGAACTTGGAAAACTCGCTTTAAGTATGGGATATATGAAAAAGCGCCAGCTTTTTTGAATCTGCTTCTTTTTGGCTAAAGCCTTTTTCTTGCAAGAAAAAGGCTTACTCGAAGAATTTCCTTACCATCGGGTTCATGTCCTCCATGTACTGCTGGCCGATCCTTTCGTAGAAGTTGTAGAGAATCATCACCGTAAGAAGGATTCCCGTTCCTGTCCCGTAAGCTCCAGTCATGTCGGCGACGGCCGCCAGGAGACCGACAGCGATCGCGCCCATGACTGTAAGCGGGTAGATATACTTGCTCAAAACCTTGACTAAGATGCGCTTGTCCTTCCTAAAGCCCGGAATCTGCATCCCTATCGAGGAAATCTGCTCGGCGACGGCGGCAGGCCCCATATTCGTAGTCTCGACCCAGAAAAGCGAAAATATCACGCAAAGGATGGTGAGAAAGCCCATATATGTAAACGCCCTGACGAGTTCCCTGGACTGCACATTGTACTGTGCTTCATCCCCTCCCGCGGCAAAGCCCGCAAGAATGTTTGGAAGAAGGTTGTGCGGGGCGGACAGGTAGTATGCGGGCCCGCCTATGGGG
>JBNGEE010000095.1:0-3420 GCA_049975565.1 Candidatus Aenigmatarchaeota archaeon | reverse complement strand
CGACGGGTAGTATTTTGTCCATCACTATAAACGAGGAGAAGAAGGAAAAATAGGTATAGAAGACGAACGAAATTATAAGCCCGACTTTGGCTGTTTTTTAATGAAACTGCCGTTTACCTCCATTTATAGATAACCAAAGCGACCATCGCGGAATAAAACAAAAACAGTAAATACATGTCTGCCCCGCCTACGCTGTCCGAGAACACGTTGAGCCACGCCGTATCGGAATACATCAGCTTTTCGCTCACAGTTTCTCTCAACTCAAACTTGAACTCGTATTTTCCGAGCCGTTCCGCCTTGTCCAGATGGACTCTCTCGTGAACTTCACGATACGGGTCAAAGATGTCCGTTGGCGGAAGCGATATTGAAACCTTCCTGCAGTTCTCGCCGCAGTAGGTGGAGCCGCTTTTGAAGTCTATCCACTCGATGGCCGTCGGGTAGGTCTTCGAGTAGACCGTAAGCTCGGCCTCTATCGTGCGGTTCTTTTTGTTAAGTATCTTTACGCTCCAGATGTCCTCGTTTTCTTTGCCTACACACACATTTACCCTCGAAGGCACGACTTCAAAGAACTTTATGTCCCAGGGATCTGTTGAATTTGGGCTGTCTTTCTTTTTCCAAGGGACCCATCCTTCGGGGGTACAGATATAATAGATTTTGCGGTTTTCGCTGTCAAGGCCGAGGCTGGCGAGAGACCCAAGCCCAACCTTCTCGACAAAGTCAGCCTCGTCGAGGCTTGGGGCCACGTTGCACTTAAGAACCATATACTGCTGCCCCTCGGCCAAATCCCTCGGGTAAGTAGAAGAAACCTCTTTCTTGCCGATGTATTGCAATTCGTCATCATATCCACCCCTCCGGATATATGCCTCTATCGGGCACGCGTAGAGAAGAACCATGCCGCCTTCCTCAGGCGGCGCCACCCACGCATCCTCCAGCCCGCAGGACTTGTAGACTGTCACTGCCATTGACCGGGTTTCTCTCAGAAGTGTCCCGTCCATTAGAATCCTTTCTGTGTCATTCTCAAGTGTCGGGGTGGCCTCCATCGGGCCGTAGCCAGCGGCCGCGGCCTCCCGGAAACGGGAATTTCTGGGGGTCCCGAGGCATATATCCCAGTTGTACAGGCACTCGGCAAGGGAATTGGGGTCAAGGTTCGAAAAGCTCCCCCAGGTCCATGACTGTGTGCAGTTGTAGTCATAGGTAGTGCTCACCCCCAGACTGACAAGATACCCCTCGCCGATGGCAATATCTATCCTCAGTTTGAGAGAGGCGCTGTCCTCCCCGAGCTTTTCAACCGAGCCGAGGCGGACGCCGGCAACCCGATAATCCTCCACCGAGCCAAAGCACCTTCCCTCCCCGAAGTTATTCAAAATGTACGTGTGGATGGCCGTCTTCAGGGAGTTTTCGCTTATTTTTCCGTTTTCGGCCAGCACATCATAAACCGACCTCACATTAGAAGGATTAGAAACATATTCTTCAAAGCTGCTGTAGTTCATCCCAAAAATATCTTCCGTATCCACAACAACCGTATACGTATTATTCGATATCTCTATTTCACCACCGGAGCCTCCTATGGACACGCCGGTTACGTCGACTGTTCCGCTTATGCCGCACCCGGAGCGGACGAGCTGTTCGAGTTCCGAGTCGAGGCCGTGATTTGAGTAATACTTGCTAAACTCCCCTGCATCGCATATCTTGGGCCCGCCCAGAGTGTTCATCTTAAGGAGGTTTAGGGTGCACATTCTCTCCACGTTCAGGGTCTGTTTGCACTCCTCGTTCTGGTCACCCTCGACCGAAAACCCGCCTACAAAATCCGTGGAAAAATATACATCGCCGACTTTTCCCGCAGTCTTTGGCACGTCGCCCTCAAGCCTTTTCCACGCCGCAGGATCATTGCCGGAAAGATTGCGCATCTTCTCTACCGCCTCGACAAACTGCCTTCGCCATGCCCAGCCAACATAGCCGTCAAGAACCGAGGATATAGTATATGTTTTCCTGAAAGCCTTGCCGTCGGGAACGACAAAGCCCTCGATAAGCCCACGATTTTCGTTGAGATAATCAAGCGTCTTGTGCTTTGCGTAAAGCCCGTATTCCCGGGACGCAACCTCTCCCGCTTCATCTACGAACTCTACTGTCAGCCGAAGTATCGGTATACGGTCAAGGCACGCACCGACGTACGCCGAGAACATCATGCTCGTCCTCTCTTTTGACCGAAGGATTGAATTGCTCGACTCGCCCCCGATGCTGAGTTCAGTGAAGCTTATGCTGTAGTCCTTTGGGGTGTAGAGCTCGGCAAGCTTTCTTGCATTGGGGCACACCCACCCTGTGGCGTCCAGAGGCACCCAATCCATCAAAGTCCAGTTACCGTTGACATATTCCTTGCCGCAGGGCTCATCTATTATTTCAAAACCGCCGCTCGGGTCGCATCCCTCAGTTTCCCATTTCGTGCATGTCCAGGGGTCATCGTGGCATTCGACGCACCTCTGGACACAGAGGTATTTCTTCAGGAGAAGAGGGTGGGGGCAGAACATCACTGTAGTCTTTCCAAAATCGCAGCCCTCGAAGTAATATCTCTGCTCAAGTACCACTGCGGAAGAATCTCTTGGGGGAAACTTAGGTATGCAGTCCTCGGGAGGATAGTAGGTTGGCGTCGCAACGGCAACGGGCAGGAAAATCAGGAACATTGAAAGAGAGCATAAAAAAGCGCAAAAAAGGGTTGCAGCCGAAAGCCCCGCCATGTCTTTACAGGTACTTTCCTTTCCATATGCCTCTTCTGTCCCCGAATTGCTTCTTGCGGTCATCTTCTGAACCTGAGCACCGCGACAAGCGCAAGCAAGACAAGAATGAGGGCGGCCACAGCCTTCATAAATAAACTATTTCTTTCTTTTTCAATAATCTTTTCCGGGTATTCGAACAGGACACAGTCAAGGCAGTCCCCGCGCTTTGATTCCTCGTCGGTGCACTTCCCGTCGTCAAAGCAGCCATCGGCGCCGGCAGGCAAAACCCTGCCGTCCTCTGTCAGGATAGATTCCATAACGAAAGCTTCGTACTCGGAAACCTTCTCATCGAAAACCTTTGATCCCTTGCCAATCCTCGCGGTGAGTTCGTACCTTTCGAGGTCGGCGGGCGCCCCAAAGCTGAATCTGAGGGTCTGGGGCTCCAGAGACAGGGTTATTGGCTCTTTTTTCAGGGATTTGACTGGGGAACCTCCGGACGTTATTTCGATTTCGGCGTATGCGCCCGAAACAGTTGACTTGTCCGCGGGCCCGACGACAGTTAATTCTATCACAGCCTCATCTCCTTTTTCATAGGTGTCTTGGGGGTTGTTGAGCTCAAGAATTGTCCCGTCCTTCCCACTTACAACAGCGCGAACCTCCTTCGAGCAGGCAAATTCTCCGTCGAGGTAAATTTCCGCCACTACCCTAT
>JBNGEE010000094.1:0-3473 GCA_049975565.1 Candidatus Aenigmatarchaeota archaeon | reverse complement strand
TAATTCGCCCTTGCCTTTCCTGAATGCTATGGCCTCTTTAGGGTAGATGGACAACTCGAAGAGCATGCCGCCCTTCCTGATTCTTGCGATTACGGGCTCCATAATAGTAAGAATAGAAGAATAGGTCACTTATACCTTCACGGCGTAAGTCCCCGGCGCCTCGAATTCCATCTCTTTTGCAATCTCGGACTTTTCGGCGTCAAACACGATTATCACCCCCTGCCAGTTCTCTGTCAAATCCTTTGTCTTGCAGGCCGGGCACTCCCTCTCTTCGGTCAGCCTGTGGCAGATCTTACACGCTTTCTCGGTCATAAAAACCTACTCTTTTAAAGAATAAATTGACGAAAAAGAAAAGTTTTTATCCAAAAGAAAACATTTTTCCATATGCAGGGTGTCTTTTGGTTGAGTCGAAGTTGCCAAATCTTTTAAGTTAGAGGTACCGCCGCCTCTTGAGCATCTTTTCAAAAACCCTCAAAACATCCGCATCTTTCCCGTAGCCCTTCAGAAACGCCGCCCAGCACTCCAAATCGGGATGGACAGACCTGAAATTCTGGTATAGAGTCAAAAGGTCGGCGGCCTTCTGCTCGGGGCTTTTTGTCTCGACGGACAGCCCGAAATCGATAAAGCAGATTTCCCCCTCCCGGACGAGGACATTTGAGGTTGTCAGGTCGCCGTGGATGATGTCTCCCGAGTGCATTTTTGCGACTTCCCCGCCGAGTTTTTTGCAGAGCGCGGAGGAGTTTTTTTCGGAGAGGGCGTCCTTTAGCTTTTCGCCCCCGATGAACTCCATTTCGAGGCAGAACCCCTCGTCGTTATAAACAATCGGCGCGCACAGGCCCAGCCTCTTTGCGTCAGCGAGGATTTTTGACTCCTTTTTTGTGCGGGTCTTCCTGAGGTAAGTGTCGAGTTCCCCGATTCGGTAGCTCTTCTTGACCCTCTCCTTTAGGATTTTCCCGTCGTCCGTGAGATAGACTTTCGCCTCGGCCCCCTGCGCAATCAGCTTCATTATCTTAATTGGATATGCCCTTTAAAAATTGGTTTAATTATGCCACTCAAAATCGGCCTTGATGTCGGCGGCACAAAGATTCTTGGCGTCGCAATGGACAAAGGAAAAGTCCTGAGGAAAAAAAAGATTGCTGTCGGCGAGCCTTCTCAGGACGCTTTTGCGGCGTCGATGGACAAATTAGTTACTGCGCTTCTTGACGGAACGCCGGCAAGGTCCGCAACCATTGGAATCGGGCTTCCGGGCCACTCCGAAAGAGGGGTTCTCATGAAAGCCGCGAACCTGCGCTTTATGGAAGGGTTCAATTTCAAAAAGTTTTTCAAAAAGCGCGGCTTCAAAAAGGTTTCGGTCGGCGGGGACGCGGCGTGCTTTGCCCTCGGCGAGTCCGTGCGCCTCCAAAAAAGGAATCTGGTCGGGATAACCCTTGGCACGGGAATAGGCTGCGGAATCGTACTTGAAGGGAAAATCTATCACGGGCTTGGAAACGCGGGCGAGCTTGCTCATACCATCATCCGCCCTAACGGTCGGAAATGTCCTTGCGGGAATCGGGGGTGCCTCGAGGAATATTTTTCCACCCGCGCCCTTCTGAGGGAGACAAAAAAAGTGTTTGGAAAAGAGGTCGACGCCTACGAATTAAATCTGCTTTGCAAAAAGGGCGACAAATTGGCCGATTTAGTTTGCCGGCGGCTTGGGCTTTACTTGGGGTTTTGCCTCGGAAACGTGGCGAATCTGATAAATCCGGAGGCGATTTCAATTAGCGGCGGGCTTGCCCAAAACAAACTTCTCGTAAAATACGGGATTGAGGAAATGCGAAAAGTGATTTATTTCAGGGAGCCGAAAATAGTTTTTGGGAAGTATGGGAGCGCGTCTGTAGGGGCTGCTAATTTGAAATAATGAATTGTTTTCCGGAGGTGCATATAAATATAAACGCTTATACTCTGATGGCCACTTATTAGGTTCATTCGGGAGAACATGTAGTTCTTGGTCAGCTGGACAGCCCCATAAGAGATGCTCTCGGGGACGGAGAACACGCGATTTATGGCGTTATTTATGAAGATAATTTTAGAAAGCGCGCGGTCAAATGCACTGTAATCCACAGACCCGGGCTTCATCTTGGAGCTCCATGCTCCAAAGAAAAAGACTTCTGTGCCAGATATTCAAATTTGGCTGACCTTACTCTTCAATTTTGTGAAGGCCTCAAAAATAAACATATAGGCTGCAGTCGCGAGTATAGTGGGAATTTGAAAATGGCCCTTGCCCAAAAAGTTGGGTATGATGAGCGGCTTTTTAAGACTCAGGACAAAGTTTTAAGGAGCATGAACCTCTTCGGGGAGATGACCCTGACGCAGTTCATTCCCGGCGATTCCGAACTTGAGGTTTTCTATAAAAAATGCAGCGAGATTTGCCCCCAGCGTGTCAGAAGAATTTAAAAATACGCCCTGGCCGGGATTTGAATGCCCATGAACCCTTTTCGGCTAAATTGGCCAAAACGCCCGTTCACAAGGAACGGCGGCTCCGTCGTAAGCGACGAGGCAGGACTCAACGCCAAAACCTCCAAACGGGAGGCTCCCGCCTTCCGCCGTTTTTTCTGGAATCCTGTTCTGTTTCATAGAAGGGTATATAATCGCTGCGAAGCATCGAGAATCTCCCTTTCTTTGACGTTGAGGACTTTCTTTCGGGAAAGAAAGTCTTCACCCGGGTCGAGGGATTGACAGTCCCTTATCCTAGACCGAACTAGACTACCAGGGCATAACATAGAGATGCAATAAATTTATTCTCGATTGCCTGTCGATTACTTCAAAAGACCCATCCTTTTGAGCTCGGTTATCTGCTGGTCGCGGTACTTCGCGATGATGTCGCCCCTGTCGTCGGGCTGGGCTTCCCACGGCCGAACGAGCACAACCATCTCCAAATCTATCCAGAGGCTTCTCTTCATTGCTCCGGGAATCCGGCATAGCCTGACTTTCTCGTCCATGCATGCCACGCGAAAGTGCGCCCCCCCGAGCTTTTCCTCAACTATTCCTATAATTTCGCCCTTTTTTGGGAGCTTTTTCCCCGAAACCTGCGTTTCCTTGGCCATAACCTAAGAGGCAAAATTAGTTAAAGTATCCGCTTAAATGCTAATAGCCCCATATATGTAGCTTCACCATGAACGGAATCCCGTTTCCGTTGAGTTCTGTGTAGAAATGCGTTGCCACGGTTCTTCGGCCGGGGACGGTCTTGCCGAAAACGAAATAGTGCTCCCCCGAGCTCCAGATAATCCCGGTCTTTAGTAGGAGGTTGAGGTCGTCCTTCGTTCTGTCGTAGTCATAAATCCAGAATGTTCGCGGGAGGGTTTCGTATCCCGTTGAATAGTCGAGAACCCTTGCGTTGGCAAAGGCATACGTGCCGGAAATATCAGTAAGTACCGTGGAGCCGGATTTGCTTATTCGGAAAGGGACCCGGTCGAAGTAGGCATAGTCCCTCGGGT
>JBNGEE010000093.1:2973-3540 GCA_049975565.1 Candidatus Aenigmatarchaeota archaeon | reverse complement strand
TCTCCGACCTGACGTACCTCATAAGCTCGGTCGTTTCGGGCGCCGTTTTCCTGTTTTTCGGGCTTGTGCTCTACAAGGCAAGGGTATGGGGGGACGGCGACGCGTGGATTATGGGGGGCCTCGGGTTTTTGCTCCCCGCCGCAGGCTCGGCGTTTTCCTACCCCATAACGGGCGAGGTTTCGTACGCGCTCTATTTCCTTTTGAGCCTGATGGCTGTCGGCGGCGTTTACTCGTTTTTCTACATAGCGGTTTACGGGGTTTTTAGGGGGGAAATCCGAAAGTCATTTGCGATTGAGCTTGCCCGTCACAGGGCGGCTTACGGCGGGATGCTTTTGGGGGCAATTGCGGCATCCTTTGTCCTCCCTTATTTCTTCCTTTTCGGGCTTGTGCCTTTCATCTACGCCTACGCGAAAACCGTGGAGAAGGGGATGAAGCGCAAAGTCAAGCCCTCCGAGATTCGGGAAGGCGACGTCCTCGCCGGCGGCGACATAAAGGGAGCCACAAAGGAGGACCTCTGCAGGATTCGCGCCGCAAAAAAGCCGGTGGAGGTTCAGGACGGGATAAGGT
>JBNGEE010000093.1:2158-2963 GCA_049975565.1 Candidatus Aenigmatarchaeota archaeon | reverse complement strand
GTTTTCCCTTTGACTTTGGTTTTCCTTTATTATGGGGGAATTTTCGCGCTGGTTTTGTGGTTTTTCTGATTAATATTGGTTTGCCGCCATTTAAATTTTTCCTCCAAACACCTTTATGGCAGAGTACAAGGAAATAGCCATTTCCGAATTCTTCGAGAAAAACAAGCATTTGCTTGGCTTCGACAATCCGACAAAGGCGATGCTTACGATGATAAAGGAGGCGGTGGATAACTCCCTCGACGCGTGCGAAGAGGGAAATGTCCTTCCGGACATCCACGTCATCATCCAGAACCCCAACGGCTCGACATTCAAGATAAGCGTCGAGGACAACGGGCCGGGAATCCTCGAAAAGCACGTCACGCGCGTGCTTGGAAAGCTTCTCTGCGGCTCGAAGTTCAAGTCTCTCGGCGAGGCGGGCGTTCAGTCGAGGGGCCAGCAGGGAATCGGTATTTCGGCCTGCGTGCTCTACGCCCAACTCACCACAGGAAAGCCGACCCATATAGAGTCAAAGACTAAGGGCGGAAAGCATTATTCCTGCGACATGAGCCTCGACACATCAAAAAACGAGCCTGTAGTCACTAACGAAAAAATTCTGAATTCCACAAAAGAGCACGGCCTGAAAGTCGTGCTCGAGATGAAGGGGGTTTACCGGAAAAGCAAGGGGGTCTATGACTTCCTCAAGTATTCCTCCATCGCAAACCCGCACGCGAAAATCACTTTTATCGACCCGGAGGGGCATAAGACCATTTTTGACAGGGTGACGCACGAGCTTCCCAAAAAGCCGAAGATGGTAAAGGCACACCCT
>JBNGEE010000093.1:0-2148 GCA_049975565.1 Candidatus Aenigmatarchaeota archaeon | reverse complement strand
CTTACGGGGTGGAGCTTGGAACCCTTATGAAGATGCTTGCCCGCACCAATTCGAGGACCGTCTTTTCGTTTCTTATGAACGACTTTTCGAGGGTCGGCGGGCAGTCGGCAAAGGAAATCTGCGAGGGGGCAAAGATTGACGTGCAGACAAGGCCAAACGCCCTTGACCGGGACCAGGCAGAAGCTCTTCTTAACGCCATGCAGGCGGCAAAGCTGCAAAGGCCCCCGACAGACTGCCTCTCGCCAATAGGAGAAGAAGAGCTTACAAGGGGGCTTAATCAGGAGTACAAGGCGGAGTTTGTCGCCGCGTGCACGAGGCCGGCCGCGGTCTACCGGGCAATCCCGTTTCAGATTGAGGTCGGAATCGCTTACGGCGGCGATATCCCGCATGAAAGCTCGGCCGAGCTTATCAGGTTTACGAACAAAGTCCCTCTTTTTTACCAGCAGTCCGAGTGCGCCATAAACAAGGCGGTCTTGAAGACCCCGTGGAAGAGGTACGGGGTGTCCCAGCCGGGCGGAAGCCTCCCCATAGGGCCTCTCGTGATAGTCGTTCACATGGCGTCTGTCTGGGTGCCTTTCATTTCGGAAGGTAAGCAGGCGATAGCATCCTACCCGGAGATCATAAAGGAGATTAAGCTTGCGCTCGGAGACGTCGGCAGGAAACTCCAGCGCCACATCTCGGCCGAGAAGAGAAAATACGCGAGGGAAAGGCGTATGAAGGTGTTCGAGAAGTACGGCGAAGAGGTCGCGATTGCGCTCTCAAACCTGACGGGAAAGCCCAGGGAGCAGATTCTTGAGCTCGTGAACCGCGAGATAGAAAAGAGGAGAGACTAATTATGGCAGAAGCGAAAAATAGGGGCGGCTCGAAGGAGGAAATCGTCGAGAGGCTAAAGACCGTATTTGGGGAAAAGGTAATAGCCGACCTGAGCAAAGGGGACGACCCCTCGATTGACATAGTCTTGAGAACCCTCAGCAACGTGGTCTTTGACGAAAAAAGGGGAGTGATTCTCCTTGGCGACAAGTCCCAGCAGAGGACTTTCTTCAACCTGACAGATGCCCGGAAGTTTATGCAGACGCTGATTGTCGCGAACTTCTGCAAGGACCTGATAAAGTCCGGAAAGACCACGTCCATAAGGTCACTTTACTACAACAGCAAGCACACTATTGGCAACACCAAGGAGAACACGTTTGAGGACCAGATTGAGTCCGACTCGATTATCGAGGACATCGAGGTGAGCGCGGATGCGCTTCGCGAGGAGTTGAATCTTCGGGCCAACAGCAAGGGCGCGATGGTGGGAAACATCACCATAGTCGACGCCGGCGACGAAATCGACCTGAGGAAGATGGGCTCAGGCGGCTGGGCTATTCCCTCGATTGTAGAGCCCGACATCGTGCAGTTCAAGAAGTGCGAGGCCAAGTTTATTTTATTTATAGAAAAAGACACCGTCTGGGGGAGGTTCAACGAGGACAAATTCTGGAAAAAGCACAACTGCATAATCATCCACGGCGGCGGCCAGCCTCCAAGGGGGGTTCGAAGGCTGCTTCGGAGGATGCGCGAAGAGCTCAAGCTTCCGGTGTATGTCGTCGTCGATAACGACCCGTGGGGGTTCTACATTTACTCGGTCGTAAAGCAGGGCTCGATTAACCTCGCTTACGAGTCCGTCAGGATGGCGGTGCCCGACGCCAAGTTCATCGGCCTGAGCTCCTTTGACACCGAAAAATACGGCCTGCCAAAGGAGGTTAGAATCAAGCTAAACGAGGGCGACAAGAAGAGGATAAAAGAGATTCTTGCCTACCCGTGGTTCCAGAAGAAAGAATGGAAGGAAGAGCTAAAGAAGATGCTCGAAAACGGGTTCAAGTGCGAGATTGAGGCTCTAAGCGCAAAGAACCTTACTTTCGTAACCGAGACCTACCTTCCCGAAAAGATCAGGAAGAAGGAGTGGCTGAGTTAATACAACTTTTGGCATTATAGCTTTTTGGAAATTTTAGAGGATAGTTTAGTATCTAAAATTAATCGCGGTCGGCGCAGACCCAAAGCCCTTTCGAGAACTTCAACTCATCCGTGTACTTGCCGCAAACGTCATATACCCCTTTATTCTCTTGCCTTTCTTGGCCTCCCCGCCGGGGTGGATCCGCAGCCACTCGATTT
>JBNGEE010000092.1:0-3580 GCA_049975565.1 Candidatus Aenigmatarchaeota archaeon | reverse complement strand
CAGGATGTCCATGATGGGGCACCGGGCAAGGATAATGGACAGCAAGACATTTAGAGTGCACCTCTGCACGACAACGCCTTACAACGCGGACTTCGACGGCGACGAGATGAACCTGCACGTGCCCCAGACCGAGGAGGCGGTGGCCGAAATCAAGACCCTCATGAGCGTAAACAAGCATATAAGGACGCCGAGGTACGGCCTTCCAATCATCGGCGCAAAGCAGGACCACCTTATGGGGATCTACTTCCTCACGCAGGACAGGGTTACGCTCGACAGAAAGGATGTCTCAAACATAGCCTTCATCCTGGGGGTCGACGTCGAGCTCGGCAAGGACACTTACACCGGAAAGGAAGTATTCTCGATGCTTCTTCTGCCCCCCGACCTAAACTATAAAGGCAAGACAAAAACCGGCGAGGATGTCCTTATAGAGAACGGGCTTCTAAAGAAAGGTCACATCGACGTCAAGAGCGTCGGCGCCGAGCACGGCGGACTTTTGAACAAAATCGACCTGATTTACGGAAACGACGCGGGCTCGGTATTCCTAAACAAGCTTGTCAGGCTCTCGCTCCTTTTCCTCACGAGCAACAACTACACGATTTCGATAAACGACTACAACATAGACGCCGAAGGCTCGAAGGAAATAGACAAAATAGTCAAAAACAGGTTGAACAAATATGTAAAAAGCGAAGGCGGCGAGGAGGAACAGATAGGGCTTGAAAAGATCCTTACCGAAGTCGAGGCAATTATCAGGGAATACTTTCCAAAGGACTCCTACTCCCGGGTCGCGGCAGAGACCGGAGCGAGGGGCAATATGGTCTCCATCGCCCAGATTATAGGCTGCCTTGGCCAGGAAAAGCTGAAAGGCGCGAGAATTACCCGTGGATACTACGGCAGGACGCTTCCGTTCTTCAGGGTTAACGACGTCAACCCTTCGGCGTACGGATTCGTAAGGAACGGCTATCGGCGGGGCCTTACCCCTATAGAATTCTTCTTTGACGCGATGCACGGGCGTGAGGGCCTTTCAGACACCGCCCTTAAGACAAAGCACTCGGGTTACCTCGAGAGAAGGCTCGTAAACTCGCTCCATGACATCATAATAAAGCCCGACGGGACGGTGAGAAACGAGTCCAACCAGATAGTGCAGTTCGTGCCCTTCGAGAACAACATCAACCCTTACACCACAAATAAAGGCAAGGTGGAGATGGAGGATTTGCTTTAGCGGGGCGGATTTGGCCAAATTTCACAAAAATCCCACATATGCCCGCAGGAGTAAGTAATATATTTTTTCCTAAGTCTATTAATGGAGCAATTGAGCATCGAGACGGTTTTGGAGGATAAATTCGAGAAGTATTGCATGGAAAACAAGCTTTCCGCGGAGAGGAAGAAAAAGCTAAAGGAGAGGCTGGACTATATCATAAGCAAGGCGAAGTTCGAGCCCGGTGAGGCGCTTGGGATTATAACAGCCCAGTCCCTGTCGGAGCCCGCGACCCAGATGACCATGAGGGCGTACCACTTCGCGGCTTCGGCCGGCATCCAGATGTCCCTTGGCCTTCCAAGGCTCATCGAGATTTTCGACCTGAGAAAGAACATCGACGACGTCATTACCTGCTACCTCGAGGAAAACAGCGAGGATGCGGCAAAGAGGATTGCCGGAGAAATAGTTGAGTCGGACCTCGAGGATGTGCTGAATACCATTTCCTTCGACCTTGCCAATTCCTATATCGAGATAAGCCTCGACAACAAAGCTCTAAAAAGCCTGAACCTCACCCCGGACATTGTTGTGGAGAAGATTCGGAAATCCACCAAGAAGCACGGGGTCGAATACATGGAAGGAAAGCTCATAATGGACAAAATTGAGACTTATTCGGATTATCGGGTGCTAAAGGAAAAGCTTTTGAAGCTGCACATCGGAGGCATAAAGGGGGTATCCGAGTCTTTCATCATAAACGCTGAAGGTGAATGGATCGTGCAGGCAAGAGGCGGCAACTTCAAGAAAATCCTCGCAATTGAGGGTATAGATACCACAAAAACATTCACCACAAACATCAAGGACATGGCGGACGTTTTCGGGATAGAGGCGGCAAGGGCGCTCATCGTAAAGGAACTTCGAAAGACTCTTGACCAGCAGGGAGTCGACGTCGACGAGCGCTATATAGGTCTTGTGTCCGATGACATGTGCCTTAAAGGAGACGTTCGGGCGGTCGGAAGATACGGGCTTATGAAGACCAAAAAGAGCATCCTTGCGAGGATGAATTTCGAGGAGACGATTAAGGTTCTTTTCAACGCCGCAATCGCGAACAAGAAGGACAACCTGAACACGATGATGGCAAACCTTATGATAGGGCAGCTCTGCCCCGCGGGGACGGGAACGGTAAAGCTAAAATGGAAACTGTAATGAAGGAATTTCAGGGTGGCAAACTGGTCATAGGCACCAACAGGACGCTAAAAATGGCAAGAGCGGGCAAAATCAGGACCGTGTACCTCACAAACTCCGCCCCTCAGGACATAAAAGCCCGGCTGGAAGGCACAGACGTCAGGAGGGTCCGGGCAAGCGCGACGGAACTCGGCAAATTCCTCGGGAAGAACTTTCCAATTGCGGTCTGCGGGGTAAAAAAATGAGAATATTCGACAAGGGCACACTCCATCTTATATCGCTTTTCGAACTCGTGACGGGAGTCCCCCCGCTCGACTGCATAGACGGCACTGAAAAGACCTATTTTGTCGTGGAAAAGAAAAAGATGGGGGCTGTCCTCTCGAACAAGGGCAAAAAGATAAAGACCCTCGAAAACCACCTCAGAAAGAATGTCGTGGTCTTCTCCTACCAGGAGAGCGTTGAGGGTTTCCTCAAAGAGGCGATTTCGGAAAGGGTCAGGACTAAAGAGAAAAGCGACGGGGACGCCATTAAAAGCTTTTTGGGGAGATTATATAGTGTGGAAGACGCGGTCTTTCGCAGGTGATGCAAATATGGGAATGTTTAACGCAAGACGGCTCAAGGAAACCAGGAAAAAAGCCCGGCTCAAGAAGAGAGATTACAGGGTGCGGGTGTTCAACCTCAAAAAGAAGCTTGACCCTCTCGAGGGCGCGCCTCAGGCAAAGGGCCTTGTTTTGAGCAAGAGGCAGGTGGAGCAGAGGCAGCCGCACTCGGGGATGCTTAAATGCGCAAGGGTGAAACTTATCAAGAACGGCAAGGAAGTCACGGCGCACCTTCCGCGTGACGGCGCCTTGAAGCACGTGCAGGAGCACGACGAGGTCACGATAGAATACCTTGGCGGCTCGCAGAAGAAAGCCTACGGAAGCCTTGGCGGCGTGAAGTACAGGGTGTTTAAGGTAAACGGGATAAGCCTAGACATGCTAAGGACGGGCAGAAAGCAGAGGTCCTCGAGGTAAAATCGGGATAGAATTAATTAATTTTTCATAACGATTATGAGAGGCAAATTTGTCAGAAGCCAGCTCGGAAAGCTAAAAAAGCTCAAAGAGGTATGGAGGCGGCCGAGAGGCAGGCACAACAAGCTGAGGCTCGGAAAGAAGAATAGGGGGCCTAAGCCAGCGATAGGCTATAAACGCTCAAAAGAGCCTGCCG
>JBNGEE010000091.1:0-3588 GCA_049975565.1 Candidatus Aenigmatarchaeota archaeon | reverse complement strand
CCCAAAAGCAATAGAGGAGGCAAAAAAAGCGGCCGGAGAGGAGAAGCTCAAAAATATCGAGTTTATAGAGAGTGACCTGTTCGAAAAGGTTTCGGGCAAGTTTGATTTGATTTTCATCAACCCGCCATATCTGCCCGGCCGGGGCGAGGCGTGCCTCTGCGGCGGAAAAAGAGGGCAGGAGGTCACGGAGCGGTTTTTGAAGGAAGCCGCAAATTACCTTGAGCCCGGCGGAAAGGCGCTTGTCCTGCTCTCGTCTTTCAACGATGTGGATGGCCTGAAAAAGAAGTACGGGCTAAAAATCTTGGGCGAGAAAAAGATGTGGTTCGAGACGCTTTTTTGCGCCGAAACCACCGCTTCAAAGGGCCTGCCTTAATTAATATCTTCTGTACAGTATTATGAAAGACGGAGATTTTGTCGAAATCGAGTATGTCGGCCGATTGAAGGACACAAACGAGATTTTCGACCTGACCGACGAGGAGCTTGCCAAAAAGGAGGGGATTTTCAGCGAGAAGGTAAAGGACGGCCCCGTCCGCGTCGTGCTTGGAGAGGGGCTTGTCCTAAAGGGCCTCGAGGAAATCGTAAAGGCGATGAAGCCGGGCGAGGAAAAGACAGAACTCCTAACCCCGGAAAAGGCGTTTGGCGAGAGAAAGGCAGACCTTGTAAAGGTCGTGCCTGAGGCTGAACTCCGGCGCCAGAAAATCAACCCGTACCCGGGAATGATTCTTGACATGGGCGAGGTCAAGGCAAAAATCCAGTCTGTGAACTCCGGCCGGGTGAGGCTCGACTTCAACAACCCCTTGGCTAGTAGGGACGTCGAGTACAAGGTCAAGGTGAATCGGCTTATTGAGGACAAGGCAGAAAAGGCGGCCGCGCTTGTGGAGTTTTTCTTCAGGGATGCGGCGGAGGCCAAAATTGACGGTGAGAAGGTGAAAATAAAACAGACAAGCCCGCTTTCAGAGCAGGCGATGCAGAAGGTCGCCGAGCTTTTGAAAAAGCACCTCAATGCCGAAAAGGTCATCTTCAAGCGGGAGTTTTAATAAAAACTGGTTATTTTATGATTTGCGGCAAAGTTGTCGGGGAGAGGACAATCGTCAGGGACAAAGTCGTGTTCAGATACCCCAAGTTTGAGGATTACGGAGAACTTCTTGGATATATTAATGAAGTTGTAAGTGAGGGTGCCTACCTAAATACAATGAAAAAGAAGAGCAAAAAGGAGGAAATCGAATTTGTCGCCGAAATGCTGAAGAAGTGCGAGAACCGGCAGATAGTTTGCCTTGTCGCGGAAGTGAACGGCAAAGTTTCGGGCATGGCCAACGTGGACAAATTGCGGGAGGCCGAGGCGCACGCCGGAACGCTTGGGATTGCCCTCAGAAAAAACGCAAGAGGGAAGGGGATTGGAAAGCTTCTGATGGAAACCGTAATCTTCGAAGCAAAGAAAAGCCTAAAAATCGAGATTGTGGTACTGGAAGTTTTCGCCGAAAACGAAAGGGCGATTGCGCTTTACAAAAAGCTTGGCTTTCGCAAATTCGGGACCCTCAAAAACGGGCTTAAAAGGCGGGGCAAATATTCGGACAAGATAATGATGGCGAAACACCTGAACTGATAATTAATTAACTTATTCATGCTTGCTATAATTATGGCCTTTCCCAAAAAAGAGCAGGTGAAAAAGAAGCTTGGATGGAAGGAGCTGCCCGAGGGCGCGGTGATTTCCTCGTGCCAGTCGCGGGAGAAAAAGACCGGAAACTGGGCTTCGATGAAGCCTGTCTGGGACAGCAAAAAGTGCGTCCAGTGCTGGCTATGCGCGCTCTACTGCCCCGAGTCATGCATTCCCGTGGACAGTGAGGGCAGGCGGGGGGAGACTGAGTTTGACTACTGCAAGGGTTGCGGCATCTGCGCCGCCGAGTGCCCGGTGAAGGCGATTTTGATGAAGCGAAAAGAATAAGGCGATTTAATCGGTTTAGCGTTTTAGCCCACGAATTACCTTTTGTATTATATAGGGGAAGTGCTTATTATGGGAGCGCCCAAACTTTTCATTTTCGGGGTCGACGGGGTTTTGAGGGACTCATCCAAAGCTCTCAACGAAGGCATCGCGCGCGGGTTTATCAGCGTCGGCCTGCCTCATGTTTTTACCTCCGGAGAAGTTTGGAACATGGGGGGTATTGGGAAGTACAACTCGAGGGAGCGCCTCGTCGAGGCGCTCTACACCATGAGCGTCCTCAAAATCGACCCGAAAGAGATTCTTTGCCTGCCTGGTGCGGAGGAGCGGCTCGACTACCTCATAGCGCACAACCTCCACGACGCGGACCGGCACAGGATAGAGCAAATCTGCAGGACAAGCCGGGAATTTTCGAACTCGCAGAGGGCGAAGTACATGGTCAAAGAAATCCCAAATTCCAGGGACGCTTTGGATATCCTGACCCTTAAAAGCCGCAATGCCGCACTTTTCACCAATTCGGGCATCGACACTCTATACAGGGACCTTGGGAATATCGGCCTCAAAAGATTTTCCTACATCCTCTCGAAGGAAGGCGTGAAGAACAAAAAGCCCTCCGGCGAAGGCCTAAAAAAGATAATGGCGCATTTAAAAGTATCGCCCGAAGAAACTGTCCACATCGGGGACACGGTTTCGGATGTCAAGGCCGCAAAGGACGCGGGGTGCCTTTCCGCGGCGGTTCTATCGGGAATGGGCTTGAAGCACCACCTCGAGCGAGAAAAGCCGGACTACCTATCCGAGGACGCGCTGAGCCTGATTGCGGAATTCGGGTAGGCCGCAGGATTTTCAATTGGCAGAATGGGCAAAACAACCCCTGATTCGGACGCATCCGACATGATTATAAATATATACATCTCGAAGCATAATTATGGGGCATCACTCCACGAAACCCTCGGAGATTCTCGTCTTGATTGTGTTTCTCGCAATAGTCGCGGCGCTTTTTTACTATATTCCAAAAGCCCTTCAGCCCGAGCCCAAAGATATCTACGCCTGCTCTTCTGACGGCGACTGCCTGATTGTCGTCGGCGGGTGTTGCGGGTGCAATTCTGGAGGAAACGCCACGGCCATAAACAAAGAATATCTGGACTACTGGACTTCGAAAATGGAGGATGAATGCGGGGACGTATTCTGCACGGCGGTGATGTCTGGCGACTGGACATGCTCGGCGACCAAGAGGTGCATCGAAGGCAGGTGCAGGCTTGTCGGCTTTATGTAAATAGTGGTGGAATTTCCGAACGGGATTTATCTTGATTTAACTTAATTTAGCCGGATAAAATTATGATAATAGTGGACGCAAACGTGGCAGTCGAGTACAGAAAAATCCCCCTGTTCTTTTACAAGAGAGAAATCGCTTTCACGGCGCCGGTACTTTCGGAAATACGGCGCCTTGCCGAAGAGAAGAAAGACGGGGTTTTGCTGGACCTCGTCGGGGGGGTAAGGGTGATCGAAACGGGGGAGAAAATCGCCGACAACTCGATAATCGAAGCGGCGCTTACGGAAAAGTGCCCCGTCGCGACATTCGACCGCATCCTAATCGGCCGCCTCAAAAAGGAGGGGATAGATGTCCTGCGCTCGAGGGGGGAGATAATCGGGGC
>JBNGEE010000090.1:0-3588 GCA_049975565.1 Candidatus Aenigmatarchaeota archaeon | reverse complement strand
TCCCTGGGCTATTGATTACTGCACAGCCGGTCAGGTTAATCTCAGCGGCAGATATTGGGGGGCATAAAAGCGAAATCAGCGCGATGAAAAGAGATATCGCTGCAATTGTGTTCGATCTGCAGTTTGGATGGCGTAATTTGCCTAAAAATTCGGGCACCATAATTTAGATTGCAGACTTCATATATAGGTGTTGCTACTGTAATTATGGCCTTGAAGAAAGGGGATGCCGCCCTGTCCGAAAGCATGATAAATATCGTGGCGGTTATCATATCTTTCGTCCTGATACTTCTGGTCGTCAAGGGCCTGTTTTTCCAGTCCTCTGACAGGGCATATTCTTCCGCTTTCGAGCCGCTGACTCTGCAGCTGGCCTCCTCGATTGACCGCACCATCGCGCTTTCGGGCTCCCAGCTCACCCAGATAGATATACAGGAGGGCATCCTTGTGAATATAACGATAGACCAGAAGGTTGTTTCCGTGTCCCACGACAAGGGCAGCGTCGAGAGGTCATTTTCCGGGCTTTTGCGCTCGGGACCCTACTTTTTTGAAAACCCGCGGTCACTGTGCCTCGTCAAAAACAGAGATGACCGGCGTGTCATAATTTCGGGAGGCAAGTGCGCCTGCAACCCCGGGGACGGGACATGCGACCCGGAGTGCCTCTTAAATTATATCTGCGATTCGGACTGCCTGACTGAAGAGGTAGATTTTGTCTGCAGCAAATACTGCTCGAAAACAGGGGACGGATTATGCGACCCCGACTGCTACACGGGAGATGAGGACATGATATGCGACTTCGACTGCATACTGCCCGGTGAAACCGACGGAATCTGCGACCCGGACTGCGATGATATAGAGAAGGGCGTCTGCGACGTGGACTGCACTATAATATACAATGGCACGGCGGGCGGGGGAGGAATATGCGACCCCGACTGCAAGCCGACAGACTCCGACGGCGACGGCTACGAGGACGAAGCGGACGGTTACTGCTACACCGGCTGCGCCGAGAGAAAGGGGGGTGTTTTGAGGCTCGAAAAGGATGGAATATGCGACATTGACTGTAACGCCACAAACGAAATCTGCGACCCCGACTGCAACCTCGACGAGGACTGCGAGGAGAAATGCGCCAAAGTAGGCGAAAACTGCACCGAAATTCCCTGCTGCCAGATGGACGGCCCCGAGGTTTGCTGCCCCGGGACAATGCTGTGCGCCGATGCTTCAAATCCCAATGAGCCGGCATGCTGCGGCAATGGAAAGTGTGAGGTTAGCCCTGTCGTAGGCAAGCTGCGGGAAGAGGTCGAGCAGTCTTCATGGAGATATGGTGGCGGAACCGGAAACTATAAGGACTTCAGGCAGCCTGTATGGGATGTTTATGTGAGTCCCGCCCATTGGGAGAATTTCTATACCTGTCCTGACGACTGTTCTTCTCCGTCGGCTTCCGGAGGGGATTTGGTATGTAGTAGGAAAACCGGAAGCGGCGGCAGGGACGCGGACTGCCCGGCCTACTGCAAGCCCGGAACGGGAGTATACAAGTACGACTGCTGCCTTCCTGACCAGTCGGCCCATGGAAGCTATTGGGGGATTTCGTATAGTTCCTGCCCCTATGTAGACCTGCAGCAGGATGCTTCCGACGGGATTTGCACGCAGGTTGTCGGAGACGGATGCGACCCCGACTGCCGGAACGTGCCTCAATTATGCGACCCCGACTGCTGCGCATTCAACTCAAACAGCGATTGCCCATCTTCGCCCGGCTGCTATTGCCCGGTACGGGTCAATATGAGCCAAAACTTCGACAAGTCGCCGGCGTTTTTTGACACAAATCCCACGAACCCCGACGGCGATAAGGTGTACTGGACAAGTGGAGCGATAGAAGTCTGCTCGGATGCCGCGATAAAGTACCTTGACAGGCGCGGATGGGACATAAAGCAGTTCGAAGAGGATCTGACATCCCCCGACCCGCTTGGATTCGCGTTCGACGGCTCGCGCTACTCGACCATAAGGAATTCAGGTGGGTTGTGCACCCCGGCAGAGCAGGGAAGTTTCGTGCAGAAAGCCTCCAAGACGATAGAAGCGAACGAGGAATATAATCTGGAGTCCAACTATTGCTGTTCTTACTATTGCGGAAGGTGCGGGAATGCGGAATACAGCGGCCCGCTTTGCGACGGAGTCGGCTTTTGCGGAGACCACTCTGTCGCGATACTCTCTATTTTAAGGACTCTTGGCGTTCCGGCGTATGACGTTTACGCCGGGTTTTCAAGTTCGGCAAATCCGCAGTTTCGGCACGCTTATGTAATATACTTCTGCGACCCTGACCTTCCCGACCACCTGACCCTTTCGGCATGCGAGGGAAACATAAACAAGTGGCTGAGGGTGGACGCCACTCACCATAAGATTGAGGTTTTCGAAGGGACGCAGTGGTGCGACCATTTCTGCATAGCTTATAATGATTACGGGGCATTTCCGCAGATCGATGCGAGAGCCTACGGGTTTGGTGGCGCATACAACCAGACAGACGGCTATATTTTCCCGAAGTCCGGCATGGGCGGCTGGGCGGCTTTAGGAAGCTACAACGCGGCGAGAACCCTCAACTGCAGGACTGACGCCTCCTGCCATGTGAACAGAGAGTCTCCAAAAGGCCTCTGCCAGTTTATAGGTATAAAAACTTGCCTAACATGAGAGATGAACTTGGGATGAGGGGGCAGATGAGCTTCATGATAAAGCCGTTCACGCTCGTGATGATTATAGTGCTTCTCTTGTTCCTGGTCATATACCTGAATTCGAGCGAGGTGAAAAAGGAGACTGCCAAGCGAAGCATCGATTTGCAGAGCGCCGCGACAGACATCCTTCTCCTCCTTGCAAACTCCGAGGACTGCCTTGCGTTCCAGACACCCCAGACGTCGAGCGCCTACGCAAATATTGTTGACGTGGGCAGGCTCGAGGAATTCGCCAACGAGTATCAGGGAATCGAGCCCCCGTGCGCGAGGAATTACGATTACGGGTTTAGGGTGGAAATAACAGAGACCGTCATGTCCGAAAAAGGGTATTTAGATGGCAACACGTGGTCTTTCGGAGTTGAGGATATATCGAGGGAATACCACGATATAAGCCTCAGCTACTGGATGCCAGTCGCTCTCAAGTACTCGGAAAAGGAAGTTGGCGTGGGAAAGATGAAAGTGACTCTGGTCGACGGCGACCTCGAAAAGGTGGCGGGTTTTCTTGATCGGGCATGCATGCTTGGAAAGACGGGCCGGCTCAACGAGACTTCCGCCGAAATTACCATCAGCCACCCTATTTTATACAGCGAAGGACTATTATGCGTGGGCCTGAAAAACAAGGACTGCAGGAGGACTGTCTGCGACCTCGAATTTGCGGGAACCAAATCCGGCGGCAAGTACAGGTTCATGACGGCTTTTCATTCTCCGGACAAACTGGTGGTGGAAACATGAAAGGGCAGACTTTTGAGGTTTTCGGGGTGGTGGTGCTCGCGGTTGCGATTCTCGGCCTTCTGTTCTTTTTTGGCATCTTCTCGACCAAGGGCTTTGTAAGCTCGTCAGAGGAATTGTCCGAGCGCCAGGAGCTTGAGGGGTTCAAGGC
>JBNGEE010000089.1:0-3603 GCA_049975565.1 Candidatus Aenigmatarchaeota archaeon | reverse complement strand
GTGCCAGAGCGTGTTTGGGGCGGTCTACGCATGGACAAACAGGGATTATTACTATCCGGGCCAGCACGCGATTATGTTCGTATACGCCGATACACATTCAAAAGTCGATGCAAAAGGCCTGTCGATAGCGGTCTACAGGGACGGAAATCTTTTCGGGGAATTTGAGCCCGTCGCCTGCGCGCCAAAAAGCCACATCTACTTTTCGAAGGGCTTTTTTTGCCTCTACAGGTTTGGGGTGGGGGACTTGGGGGAATACTCCGCCGACGCCTTGTTTGAGGGGATGGTTGTGGAGCAGGGAATCGCAAAGTTCTCAGTCATCAAAAAGCCGTTCTGGAAATGGTTCTGGTGATATCTCCCAGGCAGGATAGTCCGGGGGCTAGAGCTTGTATTATCCGCCGATAGCTATAAATAATTTTAAGTCCAATTATGGCGGCAACTTCCTGTTGCGGGTCCGCCTGTTCACAGCCAAGAGGACTTCCAGACACGCTTTTTCCGACTTTCGAGCCCTTTATGCAAACTTATAATCCGCATCTTGGCGGCGGCCTCTATTCAAAACAATATAACGGATTATCCGGCACTTCCTTATACAATTCCCGCAAGGCTCCGGAATGGCTTTCAAAGTACCTTCTTTCAAACCCCGCCATTGGCTACGAGCGGCCGGCAGAAGGCGGCCCAAAGGTAGTCCCAAAGAGGCTTCCAAAAGGTGTGGGTGGCGCAACCCCGATAAAGTGCGACGGAGAAAAATGCGTGCCTGCGGGCGGTGAGGTTTATATCGACCCTTCGCAGGGGGATGCCGAGCACTCAAAAAACCACGAGATAACGCACTGGAAAGACCTCAAAAAATACCCCTACCTGATACACGGCATCGCCGAGAAATATAAGGGATTGGTTGCCCAGTTTGCCAAAGAATACGGGGAAGACGCCATCCCCCGGATAGTCACTTCGATTTACGAGGCCCTGACCGACTACCGCACAATACAGGACAAGTGCAGGGAAGACCGGCACTGCGGCACGGCGAGGGAATGGTTTAATGACAGCGGCTATCGGCCATGGATGGAGCTTATGGAGGACCTGAGAAAATACGAAGATCTGGAGGACCTGATGAGGGAATATAACGATATAGGAAAAGCAAAGGCCGAAGTGATTTTCGATTCCGGAGTAGTCGGAGGACCTTATGGGCCGCTTGGCCCCGCTTTAGAACCTCTGGATGATCCTTATTCGGGCATAATGGGGCAGTCTTAGCCATACCCTGTTACCTGCGGGGAATGCGCCGCCTGCAATTAATCAGCTCAGCACCTGCTTATGTGGCGGGCTTGCGTCTACATGCGCCAGTATCGCCTCGGCTATTCCTGCATCCGTAGGGTCTTCCACAATATACCAGCCGTTTTTTTGCGCCTCTTCTTTAAAGCTACCCATGGGATTCACAACAATAGGGTAGCCGACTATGTCCAGGGGGTCATGTGAGGTATCCCCAAACGATAATGCCCTCCTAGCGGTCTCCATGTCCGTAAGATAGCCCAAAGCAATATTTTTCTTCGTTCTGTTGAGAGCGCATGCCCGAAGAACCCTTCCGGCATAATTCTCATCGCTGTCTGTCATCAATTCCGAGGAATGAATTTCCACATTCAGGCCAAGGTATTTTGAGAGCTCTTCGGCGAATTCTCTTGTGGCGCCCGTGATTATTGCCCCGCGATATCCCCTGCGGTCAAGCTCTCCGCAGACCCTTCCCACATAGGGGTAAATCAACCCGCTGTTTTCGGCGATATAATCGCCTACCGCCGCCTGCACATCTTCCTTGTTCGCGCCTTTAAGCCCTGCTCCCGTTTCCCCGATTATCCTGCACGCCGCCGCCGAATAAGCCATAGTCCCACTCTTAAAAGATTCGTATATCCGCGTTATCTCCTTCAGGTTTTTGGAGTCCATATATCCCTGCCCGGCAAGATACCCGAGGCAGCCCAAACTGAGCCGGGGGTCAACCATAGTCCTGTCAATGTCCAAAAAGAAGGGGTTTTCGATTTTTACGTCATCTGACGTACCTATACTCGACATCATCATTACTTCGTCCTCCCTAACGCTTAAATAGGGTTGCCCGAAAAATTACGGCTATGGACGAAAAAAGCCCCTTTTTGCGGGTTTTATGCGGTCATTCCCGAAGCGACATAGATTATTTCATTAAGCGTATCTCCCCTGCCTTTAGTGAATGCTTCAATTTGCTCTGTTTTGGTGCCGCGGGACTCAAGCCGGCCCATATACTCGGGAACGTGCCCTTCGTAGTAATCGGAGCAAAGCTCACAGGCAATAATACGGTTTCCATTACTGAGGAACCGATATGTGGCTTCTTCAAGCGGTTCAATGTCCACCATATCCGGAAGGTTTGAGAGGTAGAGATCCGAGTTTTTCTCGAGCAGAGGGATTACCTCCAAAAAGCCGCCCGCAATCAGGGTTATTTCGAGGTTTCCGGCCTCAAGCCTTCTTTTGAGGCATTCAAAGATTGGCTTGTGCCCGTGATATTTCAGATACCCTTCAGAGTATCTTTCAATCGTATGCTTTAGATTCTGCCCGTCCGACCAGAGATTTCCGGCCGCTTCCGATAGCTCAGGACAGCCGTACGCAAGGTTAATCTTTGCCATGGCCAGCGCAACCTGGGAAGGGTTGATATCAATGCCAACGATTTTTTCGACCCCCTCGTTCATTGAAAAAGAAAGAAGCGGCTCTCCCCCGCCTATAATGCCTGCAACGGTTTCCCCTCTCGCGTACTTCGGGTAAAGCTTTGCCGCATATGGCTCGTTTGTTTGCAGATATGAGCAGTTTGAATTCCTGACAATATCCGGAATGTGGTCCGTGTATCTTCCCCTATCTGGGCCTCCGGGATGGGCGCAAGCGGGAGAAAACGCAGACTTCGTGAAAATTACCTCGATTAAGCCGTCCTTGTAAACTATGTCGCCCTCTATACCCATATCTATGTCTGTTTATTATTAAATTATTTCTCAACCGTACTCATTATGTACCCAACAAATCTGCTTGGCGGGGGGCGGCTGACCAAACCATACGGCAACTGTCTTACGGCATTCGTGGGTGGCTTTTCGCGCGAGGTTTTAGGGTTTGATATATCCACCGGGGAGCCCGTACTTGGGGTCGGGATAAACGAACAAAACCTACTAGGTATGGGAATTGCCCCCTATTCGGTATGCATGGTACGTCCCTTTGAAGACGCTATGCCTCTCGCGATAAGGGCGGGCAGGTCTTCATTTCAGGTCGTGCCACTCAATATGGATACCCCCGAAGCCCTTGCTATGTCCCCAAACGGCGAACTTGTATTCCCACTAGCCTATGACGAAAAATGGAACTGGATTGATTTTGGCTTCTCGGAGGGCGAAGAAGTTATAATCAAAACCGACATTTTAGAATCATTGGGGCATCTATACCGGCTTGCGGGTTTCCGCCGACCTTAAAACGGCAAAGAATTCCAAACTGGCAGAGAGTATTTAAGCGCCCAAACCAAATAATAGAGTTGGTCAAATTTTTATCTGACTCAAATTATGCCCAAATTCATCTCTGTCCGGGGTGCCCGCGAGCACAACCTAAAAAACATAAGTGTGGACC
>JBNGEE010000088.1:0-3620 GCA_049975565.1 Candidatus Aenigmatarchaeota archaeon | reverse complement strand
CATTTCGGGGAGCGAAAGGAGCAGGGCAGAAAAAGGAAGTGGGGCTGGTTTTAGGGCCAATTCAGGACTATTTCATATCGGATTACATCGCTTTAACCACTGCCTTCAGTTTGGGGGGGTGATTCTTGACCACATCCCAGATTATCCCCATTTCGACCCCGAAATACGCGTGCGTCAGGATGTCCCTCAGTCCGGCAATTTTCTTCCACTCGATTTCGCCATGAGTCTTCTTGGCGTCCGCCGGAAGGCTCTTTACCGCTTCGCCTATAATCTAGAGATTCCTTATCACGGCGTCCGCGACAAGGTCGTTTTTCAAAAAGTCCGCTCCAGTCTTAATGTTCTTGGTATACCTTTCAATCTTTGTTATCGAGCGCCTTATGTCCCCCAAATATACCTTAGAGCCGCGCATATTTCGCCTCTTTCTTTACGTAGCCCAATTCCGGCTTCAGGCTCCCTTCCGTGACCAGATCGACCTTTCTTTTGAAGGTCTTCTCCAGCATGAACTTAAGGCCCATGTACTCGTCAAAGCCCGGTTTCCTGAACTTTACGATAAAATCAATGTCGCTTTTCGGGCCCTGCGTTTTTTTCACAAAAGAGCCGAAAACCCCGATTCTCACGACTCCGAACTTCGCAAACTCCCCCGGTGGTTTTCGAGTTCGGCGATTATCTTTTCGGAAGTCAGAGGTTTTCCTGCCATAATTATCTCATTTCGGCTACTATTTATAGCAGAATGGTTTTTGGAGGCGATGGAAAATTTGTAGATTTCTGCGAGAAGGCCAAGATATTAGAAACGCTTACTTAGTTTATGAGCATTTCGCCAAACGAGATAAGAAAGCGGGCACTGGAATTTTCAAAGGAATACGAAAATGGACCAGAGAGCGGGCGGAATCCCAGACCTTCTGGAACGATTTCTTCAATATCTTTGGAATCTCACGGCGAAGAGTCGCCGTTTTTAAAAAGAGGGTGGACTTGCTGGAAAAAAGAAGGGGCGCGATTGACTTGTTTTGGGCGGGTAAACTTGTAGTTGAACATAAATCCGAGGGCAAGGATTTGGATAATGCCTCAAAGCAATCTTACGAATATCTGGAAGCCCTGAGCGATTCGGAAATGCCGCGATTCGTGATAATGAGCGACTTCCAACGATTAAAACTGGTGGATTTGGAAACGGGCAAAGAAGAATTATTCGCCCTAAAAGACCTTCCCGACAAAATCCACCTTTTCGATTTTATGCTGGGGCACAAGACCCTCCAATACGAGGACGAGGCCGAAGTGAACATCAAGGCGTCAGAGCTTATGGTGAAACTGCACGACTCCCTCAAGGAAAACGGGTACTCAGGGCATCAGTTGGAGGTGTTTTTGGTCAGGATAATGTTCTGCCTTTTTGCCGACGACACAGGGATATTCGAGAAAGGGAGTTTTGTCAGGTATATTACAAACCGAACCAGCGAGGACGGCTCGTACACGGGCGCCAAGATTCGGGAACTCTTCGAGGTTTTGAATACTCCCGACGAGAAGCGGCAGAAAAACATCGACGAGGATTTGAACAGATTCCGCTATGTAAACTGGAATGTTTTCGAGGAGCTTCTGCCCACACCCTCGTTTGACAGCAAGACTCGTAAAATCCTTCTCGAATGCTGACACTTCGACTGGAGCTTGGTATCTCCGGCCATATTCGGTTCAATGTTTCAGTATGTAATCGACCCGAAAGAGCGAGGGCATTTCGGGGCGCACTACACCTCCGAGAAGAATATCCTAAAGACCATCGACGCCATCTTTTTAGACTGCCTGAAAAAAGAGTACGAAAAAAACAAGAACAACAAACCAAAGCTTAGGGAAATGCTCTCAAAAATAAAGGGCATGAAGATTCTCGACCCGCCTGCGGCTGCGGGAACTTCCTCATAATCTCGTATCGTGAGCTAAGGCGGCTGGAGATTAAGATTCTCAAGCAAATCCGGCAGATTGAGGGTACAAGCGCCCAGAAGGTGCTTGATGTGTCATTCCTTGACGGCATCGACGTCGACGCAATGCACGGGATAGAACTGCTGGAGTTTCCGGTAAGGGTGGCTCAGGTAGCGTTATGGCTTTTCGACCACCAAGTGAACATGGAGGCATCAAAGGAGTTTGGGCTTTATTATGTGTGGCTTCCACTGAAAAAAGCCCCAAACATCGTTCATGGAAACGCCCTCGAAATGGACTGGAACGAACTTGTGCCAAAGGAGGAGCTTTCCTACATTCTCGGAAATCCGCCGTTTATCCCGAAGAAAAGCCGGAGCGACGAGCAAAACCGCGACATGGAGCGGTTCTTTTTTGGCGTCAAAAATCACGGCTTCTCGACTATGTTTGTTGCTGGTACTGGAAGGCTTCGGAATACATTCGGGAACCAATATCGAGGCGGCCTTTGTCTCAACCAACTCCATCACTCAGGGCGAGCAGGTCGGGGTATTGTGGATGCCGCTTCTGGAGGAAAGAAATGTTAAGATAACTTTCGCCCACAGAACTTTCAAATGGGCGAACGAAGCGAAAAGCAACGCCGCCGTCCACGTCGTGATAATCGGTTTTTCGCTAAACGACAGGAAGGCAAAATATCTCTATGACTATCCGAAAGTCAACTCAAACCCCGTTCAGGTCAGGGTGAGCAAACAAATCAGCCCGTACCTCGTGGAGCAGGACACTATACAGCTTTTGGAGAACCGAAGCAAGCCTTTGTGCAAAGTCCCGGAGATTAGTTTTGGGAGTATGCCAAACGACGCCGGAAATTTCCTCTTCACCGACGAGGAGAAAACGGCGTTTCTAAAAGAGGAGCCGAGGTCAAAGCCGTTTATCAAACCCCTGATTTCGGGAAAAGAATTTCTGCACAACGAAAAAAGATGGTGCCTTTGGCTCGTGGACGCAAAGCCGTCCGACTATAACAAGCTTCCAAAAATCGTCGAAAGGGTCGAAAACGTGAGGGAATACCGCAAAAAGAGTCAAAGAGAAGCGACAAGAAAGCTGGCGAATTATCCTTATCTGTTCGGGGAAATCAGGCAGCCAGACAACGATTATATCCTAATACCGAGAGTTTCCTCCGAAACGAGGAATTATATTCCCATTGGAATCTTGGGTAAAGAGTCCATAGTCGGAGACACTTGCTTATGCATCCCAAAAGCCACTCATTATCATTTCGGCGTTCTCACATCTGCCATCCACATGTCCTGGGTAAAGACCGTTTGCGGCAGGATGAAAAGCGATTACCGATATTCAAACAACCTCGTTTACAACAACTTCCCCTGGCCGGAAAACCCAACAACAAAGCAAATCAAAGACGTGGAGCTTTGCGTAAAAGGCGTTTTGAGCGCGCGGCGAAACTTCAAGGGCGAATCTTTGGCCGACCTTTACAGCCCGATACTTATGCCAAAGGAACTGAGAAAGGCGCACGAGAAGCTCGACCGGGCGGTCGAGAAGTGCTATCGCCCAAAAACTTTCAAGAACGACTTAGAGCAGGTGGCGTTCCTGTTCGGGCGGTATGAGGCGATAACTGGGGGCGGGAGATAGTTTGCCCCCTACCTAAGGATCATACTGCTCCTCAAGCTCTTTCAATAATTTCTCAGTTGTTTTCTTGACAAAGTTCGCAAGAGTACCCC
>JBNGEE010000087.1:0-3625 GCA_049975565.1 Candidatus Aenigmatarchaeota archaeon | reverse complement strand
TGAAACACTGAAAAGCGAAGACCTGAAGTTCGGAAACAACAACTTCCTCGAGATATCGAGAAAGATTGCCAAAAGCGAGGACGGAGAGACTGAATTCCTTCAGATTGCGAGGGGATTTTTCGCTCCCGATGGTAGCAAGAGGTACAAGAAGTCAATCGCCGTTCCGGACAACAAGGAAGTGAAGGATTTCATAATCGAGCAGATTAATAAAATCTAACAACCCGAGTTTATTTTTGGATTTTTAATATTTATTCCATTTAGCCGGGGCTGTCCCAAAAAAAGACCCGCCCCCGAAAATGGCGCCATGGCGGGGTTTGCCCGTGCGACCTGTTACGCTTAATTTACTAATTCTGTTTATTATCTTATGGTCCGCCCGGCAGAATTCCGCCCTTCCGATAGCCATCCCTCCGCCACTCGCCCGGCCGATTTGTCCCCACTCTTTAACCCGAAGTCCATTGCCGTTATAGGTGCCTCAAGAAACCGGGAAAAGGTCGGCAATATTCTTCTCCGAAACCTCGTCGGCCCGAAATGCAGAGGATTTAAAGGCGATATTTACCCGATTAACCCGAACGCCCGCAGGATTCTTGGAAAGGCCTGCTACCCCTCGGTCGGGGCGGTCGGAAAGGAAATTGACCTCGGGCTTATTGCCACAAAGGCGGAAGCCATACCCGAGATCCTCGAAGGCGCAAAAAACCTCAGGTCATGCATAATCATCTCGAGCGGATTTTCGGAGGTCGGGAACAACGCGCTTCGTGACAGTCTCATGGCGGCGGCAAGAAAGAACAATATCCGGGTCCTTGGCCCAAACTGCATCGGCCTTCAGGTGCCCGCAGCCGGCTTTAACGCTACTTTCATGCGCCCGGCGCTAAAAGGCGAGTACGCGATAATCTCGCAGTCGGGGGCGTTTTGCTCCTCGATTATCGACTGGAGCGTGGATAACATGGTCGGATTTTCGAAAATTATCTCTATCGGAAACGCTTATGACGTTTCTTTTCCCGAGCTCATAGATTATCTACAGAAAGACCGCTCAACGAGAAAAATCCTTATCTACGTTGAGGGAATGGCGCGCGGCCGCGAGTTCATGGAAGCGGCCCGCCGCTCGAAAAAGCCGATTTACGCGCTAAAGGTCGGAAAGACCCCGGAAGGCAAAAAGGCGGCAAAGACCCACACGGGAGCGATGGCAGGCACCTACGAAATCTACAAGGACGTTTTTCGCCAAGTCGGGGTGACAGAAATCATGACAATCAAGGACTTTTTCATGTTCCTCAAGATGAGCAGGATGGCCCGAAAGGAGGCAATAGTGCTTACAAACGCCGGCGGCCCGGGAACAGCGACAGCGGACTTGCTGTGCCACGAAAAAATCCGCCTCAAAAAGCTTGCCCCTTCGACTATGGAGAAGCTCGGCAAAATCCTGCCCAAAAACTGGAGCCGCTCAAACCCAGTCGACATACTCGGCGACGCGACGCCCGAGCGCTACGAGCAGGCCCTAAAAATCCTCTCAAAAGAGGACGCAAACATCATTGTCGTCCTCACCCCGCAGGAGATGACCGACCCCAAAGAAACCGCCCGGCGCATTTTAGGCTACAAAAACGTGGTGGCGGTCTTCATCGGAGGAGAGGAAACGGACAGGGCGCGCGAAATTCTCTCAAAAAAACACGTTCCCGCCTTTGAGTTCTCGGAGCAGGCGGTGCGGTGTCTGGGGCTTTTGAGATAGATATAAACTCAACCCATGGATTATTCTATACGTCCGCTTGCGGTTAGTATCAATTTCCCGATGGATTCCAATTCCTGAGCGGAAAACTTTGTTCTCGACTGCTTGTTGAGAATGTAGTGGGACAACTCATCAATTTTCATGGTGGGGACTGTAGGGCTGTTTAGATGGAGTTCCATATCGATGTTTGTGAAAACCACAATCCCCTCTACCCATAGACTTGTGGCACTTGGGAATATTTTTCCTGACTCAATGAAATTCTTTAATCTTACTGAGTTACCTTTTACTTGTTTACTCGGGCTTTTTAACTCAATTTCATTCTTAGTTTTCCATTCGGGTTTGTGTTGATACCATGAATCACCATCACATCTTATACAGCCTCCAAAATTCTTTGTTTCTATGACAAATATTCCGTTTGGTCCAAGAACAATATGGTCAATGTTGCCGTAGCTGTTTGGCAATTTTATGTCGTTTATGAGATAATAACGGTCGTCTAAAATTTGGAGATATTCTGCTACTGCCGTCTCTGCTTCAAGTCCCTTGCTATAATTTTCGTAGTTTTTTAGGAAGATGCTACTGATGCTTAGACTAACGAAAAATGCATAGATAAGCAATCCTAGGGTTGAGATGGTATACGACGCCAATAGGAACCCCAACCCGATTATGAAAAAGAGTATTGCTCGTTTCTTATTGATTCTGGCTTTTTCTTGGAGATAATTTCCCTGTCCTTCCAAAACTTTCATAATAAGGGATGTGCTATTCTTCTTTAAAAATCTACGAAGGTCGAATCTTATCAATTATACCAATCCCGCCTCCAAATCTTCCCTGAACTCGTCTACCTTGAACCTGAAAAGCTTGACCTCGGGGTTTAGGTGCGAGGGCTCGAAGTACTTCAGCCCCTCCCCTCCATAGAAGAAGGTTCTCGTGAAAAGGGAGTTTTCTATCTGCGGCGGCATGTAGATTATCGTATTGAAAGTCGGGTCGACCCAGAGGGTTCCGGGCACCTGCGCGTCCTGGCTCTCGAAGGCTATCGGGGTGGAGTTTTGGTAGAGCACCATCCTCTTCATCGTGAAATACTTGCCCTGCTCGTAGAGAAGCGGCTCAATCTTTTGGGAGCCGTTCACGTCGGTGACCTTGAGGATAAACGGCCCGTAGTAGTATGCCATGCCGTTTTCAAGAAGCAGCTCCTTCTGGTCGGAAATCTGCGCCATGGAATAAGGGTAGGCCGTTCCCTTTCCGGTCTCAGGGTTCCAGTTGGAAAAGTATGTCCACCACTGCGACTTCCCTATGAGGTCGTTTGAGGCGAGGAAGTAAAGCTCATTGCAGTCGCCCATGTAAGACTCAAGCACTTTGGCGGCCCAGACCTCATCCGAAGAGTAGATTACCCCCGCCATGTCCTGCATCCTCGAGGTCACGCAAAATTCTTTTGAGAGGCCGGCGTCGGAAAGCGGGCAGTCGTTGGACACCCAGTCCCCCCTCTTGTTGCAAATCTCTCTGAGCTGGGCGCCGGTGATTATATAGCCTTGCCGGTCTTTCATGCAGTCAAGCCCGTTTAAGTCATCGACTGCCGTGTACCTGACGTTGTTTTGCGTCCCGCCGTCGTAAACCGTCCTTCTGCCGGAGTACGCCGCAATCCAGTAGCCCGGGTCCCAGTAAGTGGCGACAACCGTGCACTCAGGCGAGTTTTCCTTAAGCCATGCCATTGACTCCGCCCAGTTGGGCGAAATTCCGCTTCCGTAAGCGGTTGCCATGTTGTCGGCGCTCTTGTAAAGCGAGTCATTCGCAAACACCATCCCGTTTACGAGGTAGAGCGAAATGAAGAGCGTCAAAAGAACGGATACCGCAGGCATTAGCGGGCCGATTTTCTTCTCTTTGCAGCAGTAGTTCAGCTTGAGGAGTTTCCGATAGATTATT
>JBNGEE010000086.1:0-3674 GCA_049975565.1 Candidatus Aenigmatarchaeota archaeon | reverse complement strand
GAGACCCAAAAATCCAAAAACAAAACCCATAAACAAAATACCTTAGCGGCCCTTTTTCCTGAGCCTTACCGCCGTGCCGAAATCCAAAAGCTCCGTCGCGCCCTGTGTTACCGCCGAGGTCATGAAGCGCACGCCAAGAACGGCATCGGCCCCGAGAGCCTTTGCCTACCAAACCATCCGGTTCATGGATTCGACCCTCGACTCGCTTAGCATCTCCGTGTATTCCTGAAGCTCGCCGCCGACAAGATTTTTGAGCCCCGCAAGGATGTCCTTTCCGATGTGCTTTGCCCGAACGGTGTTTCCAGTCACCGTGCCGAGGATTTCCTTCACCTCATAGCCCGGAACGAATTCCGTCGTGGTCACGATAATTTCCGCCATAACTTGACAGAACGTTTAACAGTAATTCTTAGAAAAGCCTATTTGTCGAGTTTACTCTCCCTGTTCCTAAATATTATCAGGGCGATTCCCATGGCGATTAAAGGCAGGCCGTAGACCGCCCCGAGGAACGCAGGGGTGACCTTGACGTAGAAGACCACAAGAAACATTACCCCCACAAGTATCAGCCCAAGCCCCCACTTCTCCGGGCTGTTCATAATCTATATTTATTTAAAATGGGCTGGCCCAGATTTTCGCCCGTCAAATTGGAATTATTTCTTTTGACGTGCAGGACTTTCTTTTTCTAAAAGAAAGGCTGACTTCGAACTGGGGATCTTCGCCGTGTAAAGGCGACGTTTGTCAGGGGCCCTTTTCTATTAACGCCGATTTAGCGGTAATTTATGCAAAGCGGAATCGTTTTCTTTTCCGCTTGAGCGCTTTTCTTTTCAAAAGAAAAGGGCTCATCTTAACCAACTGGACTACCAGCCCATTTATTAGCTTATCCGACAACTATTAAATGCCAATAATCGCTACAGCCGGCTTTCTCCTTCACTCTGACTCCTCGACCTCGATGCCGTAAACGTTCCCGACCGCGAGCTTGAATCTGTTATATACGGTTTTCGCCCGGTAGAACTCATAGACCCTCTTGTTCTTGTAGTGCATCTGGTAGTACATCCACCAGAAGGCCTTCTGCAGAAAGCCCGTCTTGACCGAGGTTATGAAAAGAGGCTTTAGTGAGACCGAGGCGTTTCCCACCCTTGTCCGGGAATTTTGGGAGCCCATGAATTTAATCGCGAGGCTCAGCTTCGTCCACGAATCCATGTTCTTGTCGATGTGCCATTGGACAAAAAAGCTCTTATCCTCGCCCGTCGCGTCCCACTTGAGCTTGTCCTCGAATATGTCTTTTCCGGCAAGCTCGAAGACGTCGAGCAGCAGGTTTCTCATAGCGTAGTAAAGCCGGAACGGCTCCGGCCCCGAATATGCTATTGTCTCTTTTTCCTTGGGGTACACTAAGTTATCTGTATACTTTAGTTCATTCCCGGCCATTGTTCAGTTCGTCGAAAAAATTGAGCAGTTTTTCCTCGAAGCACGACACCTGAGCGCGCCCCCAGTCCATGTGCGCCTCAAGCTTCTTTCTGTAGAATACGTTGTGCCATGCCATCCGGATAATCTCGTAAAAGAAGCTTTTCTGCCATAAAGTGTCCTGCGAATATTCCGTGATTATGACGGGCTCCCCCATCTTTATTTTTGCCGTCCCCTTGCCGTCTTTGTATTTGACCGAAAGCTCTATGTCGACCCGGAAATAAGTGTAGGGGTCGAGGTCTCGGAAAAGGTACCACATGCTCGTGTACGCGCCCTCGCTCACCCTGATTTCCTTTTGCTGCCAGGTCGTCGGGGCGAATATCAGCTTGACGAGTTTTGGCAGGAACGGGATGATTTTTTCGGGGTTCTTTCCTTCGTAGGTGTAGGCGAGGTTCTTTAGCCCGGGCTTTGCGCCCCTCTTGTACAGCTCATTCCAGAATACCAACTTCGACCCCGCCGGAACGTAGCCCATAATTTAGATACTTAGATTAGATATAACTATATTTACTGACTATCGATATTATGCCTGTGGAAAATATTCATGGATTGAGACGGGAGCTGGCGCTCAAAATGGCTGAGGGCAATATTAACCAGACCCTGCGCAAACTCAAAAAACATGCCTATCTCGCAACTATAGGCTCTTTCCGGGGCGGAGATGAACGGAGAGATAGATACTTCGGGACTTGACGCGGCAGGAAAGAAAAAACTGGAACGTGGGACAGAAAAGCTGAATTTCTATGTCTGCGGTATTCTGATGCACAGGATTCTTGAAGGGGAGTAATTTTAAGGACCGGAAGCGGGATTTTCACCAACGCACCCAACAAGCCCTCAATCCACCTTGTGAATTACGGGTTTTGGGGTGCAGACCTTTTTAGCCAACTTAGCCGAAAAGGATTGCTTTGAACCCGCCCCAAGAGATTTCCATTGGTTCTCGCGCGGCAGAAAGGCAGTATTTCCGCGAAGCGGGAATTCCCTTTCTTTGGCGTTGAGGCCTTTCTTTCGGGAAAGAAAGGCTTCATCCACAGTCTCTTATGCTGCCAGGCTACACCATTCCGGTCATAAATAGATTAGGGTAAATTAAAAATTAGGTTTTCTGCCCTAAAGCCCCAACTCCCCGGAAATCCCAGCAAGCGCCTCGATTCCAATCGCGAAAAAGTCTTCCTGGGTCAGGTTCAGGCGCCGGCAGGTCATCATTTTCTCCCTTGATACGGCCCTCGCGAAATCCTTTTTCTTGAATTTCTTTTGGAGGCCTTCCACAGTAACCTCACTTACCTTTTTAGAGGGCATGATTAAGGCAGTGGAAATCATCAGGCCGGAAAGCGCGTCCGAGCACAAAAGGGCTATGTCCATATTTTCCCTCGGGGCGACTCCTGTGTTGACCCCGTTATGCGCCTTTATCGCGTGAAGAATCTTTTCTTCAACTTTTCCCTCAAGCATCTCAGCGGTTTCAAGGCCGTGGCGCTCCATATCGTTCATCGTCTCTTCATAGTCAAGGTCGTGGAGGATTCCGGTCAGCCACCAGACTTCTCGGTCCTCGCCAAGCTTTTCCGCCAGCTTTTCCATAATCGCCGCAACCGCAAGGCAGTGCTTTTGGATTTTCTTGTTCTGGACGTGCTCCTCGAGGAGGGATAAAGCCTCGTTTCGTTCCATAAAAGAACGCCTCAAAAGGTTAATTTATTCCAAAATGTTTATGTGGCAATTCTAAAGCAAATTCGCAAGGTTCTTGATATTGCTGTTCGCCACATGTGTGTAAATCTGTGTCGTTCTCAGGTCTTTGTGTCCCAAAAGCTGCTGGATGTACCGAATATCGGCTCCGCCCTCCAGAAGATGGGTTGCAAAGCTATGCCTTAAAGAGTGAGGAGAAATCTTCTTTGTGGCCTCAGACTTAGAGGCCGCCCGATGCACTATTTCTTGTATCGTCCGTTCAGTATAATTCCCGCCTCTTTCTGTTGTCAGGATAATGCCCTGCTTTTTAAGTCCATTCTCCTCCAAAAGCTTTCTCAATTTTTCATGAAGGAAGATTACCCTTTCTTTGTCGCCTTTGGCAGTTTTTACATGGATTAAGGATCTATCATAATCAAGATCAGACCAGTCCAGATGTCTTGCCTCATCCAACCTTAAACCAGCATAATAGAGCAAAGCCAAAACCAGCCGGTGCTTTTGGTTTTCTGTCACTTCAAAAAGTTTTCGGATTTCCTGCCTGCTAAGGATTACCG
>JBNGEE010000085.1:0-3680 GCA_049975565.1 Candidatus Aenigmatarchaeota archaeon | reverse complement strand
AGCGACACCCCCGCGAGAGTCTACCTTGACAGGTTCGTGAAGAGCCACCCGTGGCTCAAGGGCGGCTCGATAATTGAGGCGAACGCCGGGGGGATTCCCGTTGGAGGGTTCCTTAAAAAGATGACTCTCGACAATTTTCTTGTGGTCGGCGACGCGGCGCATCAGGTCAACCCGATTCACGGCGGCGGAATCCACGAGGTGCAGTCTGGCGGAAAGATTGCCGCGGAAGTCGCGGCCGAGGCGATAAAGAAAGGAGACACCTCCGAAAAGGCCCTTGATAAGTACAACAAGCGGTGGTGGAAGGAAAGAGGAAACGAGCTTCACATGGCCGAGCGGCTCAGGGAGGTGCTCGAAAACCTATCCGACGGCGACTTTGACTTTCTCGCGGAGCATCTTTCGGGCGGAAACCTCATCGAGTTTTCCGCGGGCAAAAATCTCGGGTTTCTGGCAAAGCTCATGCTAAAGCGCCCGCACCTCATAAAGCACGCAAGGGCGCTGATGTAGTGTCGGTTTTTCTCCTCAGCGCAATACAATCATTATACAGATGTAATGGGCTGTTCGCGAATATCGCAATGGTTATCAGGCGCATCACTTCGGTCCTGCGAGGGTTTTAGCCCCCGGCTGACTTGAAGCAAGCAAGCAGGACATAGCTTTGGAGGTTAAGGAAATCTATTCTCGGTTGGCGGGTTTTAATACAGCGACTGCGGATATGCCGCAGGAGTATCCTCAGAAAATACCCTTAGGTGCGGCTTTATGATTTTTTGGCGATAATTTCACCCTTACCATATGGCACAAATTTCAAAAATTCTTCGGGGTTTATCCTCAAAATCTCTTCTTTATCTTCTCCTTTGGCTTTCTGCGCCAGCCGCTCTCTTATTTCCTGCCCAAGCGCCCGCCCCGATTTTTCCCCCGGAACGACCAAAACAAAATACTTCGCGTGCTTTTTGAGGGAGTCCTCAGTCCCGCGCACGACTTCAAAATTCTCATTGACCCCTATCCCGATGCGCAGCTCGGCCTTCAGGAAGTTCTTTTTGCCGTGAATCATGAATGAGCCCTTTGCGAGGTATTCTCCAGCCCTTGGGGTTTTTGAGGCCTGCTCGGGGTAAATCCAGTAAATATCGGCGATTCCAAGCCTCGAGTTCCAGAAGCGCGAATAGCCTGCCGTAAACTGCGCCGCCTCCCTAATCGCTGCCTCCGTGACTTCCCTGCCTTCGCTCCTGATGACGGCAAAAGGCGAACCCGGAATATGGGCGTGCAGCACGATGTCTTTAGGCTTGCAGTATTTCTTGATGAGCTTCTCGTTTGTTGTCGCGTCCTTTCCGAGAATAACCAGAAATCCGTCCGAGGTGCGGAAGTTGCGGAACTGGCCGAACCACTCTGCTTTTGCCTTGGCCTTCATCTTCTTCTTATCCTTTTTTGGCTCTATTTTCTTTTCCTGCCACTCCTTTGTTTTCTCGATTTTTTCCTTTGCTTTTTTCGCCCGGCTGAAATACAAATTGACCGTTTTTCTGAGTTCTCCTGCAAGCGGCAGCCTGATTTCCGAGCCCTCAAGCCCGAGGACCGCCTCGCCCGCTTTTTCGTTGACTTCCTTTAGTGGCGGGACCGCCCTTTTTTCAGCCCTCCATATCTCAACCGCCCTCTCCACACACTCGAAATTCGCGAATAGCAGGGTTGCCTCGAGTTCGTACTTCTCGACTTCTTTCTTGCGCTTCCCGAGGTTTTTTTCCTGCTGCGCAAGGATTATGTCCTTTTTCTCGGGCGCCTTTTTGGAGTAGAGTTCCTCTATCGCCTCTGAAAGGCTTTTTTTCGGCCCAAAATTCAGGGCTGAGGATTTGAGCCGGAAGGGCGTTACGAACTTTTTGCCGTTCTCGTAAATTCCCGGCTCTGTCGGACGCCCCAGGAATTTGGTTATAGGAGTGCCCGTCTTGACAATTTCCCTCGCGAATTCCTGCCCGATATGAAGCCCTGTTGCGAGAGCCTTCTCGTCGGTTTCGGTCTCGAACTTGCTCAGATCTGGCGATTCCGGCGCGGCATATTTTTCTTTTGGAAGTATTTTTCGGTCCCTAAGTTCCCTGACAATCAGCGCACCCGTGATTGTCCGCCCGGAGTCGCAAAGGATAATGTTGCCCTTGCCGATGAACTCCAGAACCAGCGAATAGTCGCCAAAGCCAATCTCCAGCGCCTTGTTGAATCCCTGCTGGCGCACAAATTCAAGCCTTTTTTTCTTCAGGTGGTTTAGAAGGAAATTGCAAAAGCCGTCAGGCTCGCCTGCGGGCTTCTTTTCAGTCAGAAAGCAGAAGCCCTTCCCCGCGACCAGAAACCGCGCCTTTTTGTCCGCGCATTTGAACTCAAAGGCGATATTTTCCTCTCTTGTGATATTCTTGAGGACGGCGCGTTCAAGGAGGCTTAATTCCTCGGCCAGATACCGGAAGTCTATTGGGGTCAGGGGCATAATTAATGAAGATATTTTGCCTTATCTGGTCAGACAGGACAGTTGTATAAGTTGTATATATACCAAAAACGCTAAAGGTATAAATGGAAGACGAAACAAAAGAAATCGTGAGCATGCCTCTGATTGGGGATGATGCGCCGGCATTTAAGGCAAAGACGACGATGGGCGAAATCAGCTTTCCCGCCGACTACAAGGGAAAATGGGTCATCCTCTTCAGCCACCCGGCGGACTTCACACCGGTCTGCACAACCGAGTTCATGACCTTCGCCTCTATGCAGGAGGACTTTCGAAAGCTTGATACAGAGCTTATAGGGCTTTCGATTGACAGCCTCTACGCGCATATTGCATGGCTTCGGACGATAAAGGAGAAAATCGCCTTCAAGGGAATGAAAAACGTCGAGGTAAAGTTCCCGATAATCGAGGACCTCAGGATGGATGTCGCCAAAAAGTACGGGATGGTCCAGCCGAACGCCTCGAACACCCAGGCGGTCAGGGCGGTTTTTGTCATAAACCCCAAAGCGAAGGTGAGGGCAGTTTTGTACTACCCGCTTTCAATCGGGAGGAACATGGACGAGATAATGCGCCTCCTAAAAGCGCTCCAGAAGGCCGACAGGGAAGGAATCGCGACGCCCGCAAACTGGCAGCCGGGCGACGACGTGATAATCCCGCCCCCGGGCTCGTGCGGCGCGGCAAAAGAGAGGGTCGAGAAAAAGGAGGAGGGGACATACTGCCTCGACTGGTTCCTGTGCTTCAGGAAGGAAAAAGGCGGAAAATAAGTTTTTTGCGTTTTTTGTAATGCTCTGTTGGTGGAGCCGGGGCTGTAGGGAGGATTTTGGAGGGGTAATGCCCCCGCGATTGAGACGGGCTGATGGAATTTGGGAGAGCCGAAGGCGAGCCGCTAAATTCCTATAATACACCCTAGCCAATAATGCTGAGAGGTCGAGCCGCAGCGAGAAATTTGGATGGGAGGCCCAGTTTTGTTTTAAGTCAGTGATGAAGGCTCTGTCGAAATCATACCAAAAATTGGATTTTTTCAGACCAAACCCTCGCCAAAATGACGCCAATTGGCTTTTTGAGGCATAGGATAGTTCAGATTTCGTAAAAATCATAGGTTTTCGACAGAGCCGTGATGAAATAAAACTTAAATAGTTTTCACCAATAGATACTTATGTAGGTGTAGTTGCCTAACCTAAATACTCCAACCTATTCCCCTCTCAACAATCCAGCT
>JBNGEE010000084.1:0-3878 GCA_049975565.1 Candidatus Aenigmatarchaeota archaeon | reverse complement strand
TTGAATACTTTGCTTAAATAGTAAAAACACCTATAAATATTATATAAAATGTCAGGCAGGTCCTCGGGATGGTATGGCGCTCATGAATGTTTTTGCAGGGCCGCCTCCTTAGTCCTGGCAGCACTTATTCTGATGCCCTCGATGGCGCTTGCCACGCAGGTTTACCAGCAGATAGGGATTAACGGCACGGCAAGCATCTGGAATATTTACCAGAACGAGGAGATGACAAACGAGCAGGTGATTTACATCGACGGGGAGGCTTACCTGAGCGTAAGCTACAACGACGGCAGCTCAAGGATTATGGAGCTTGAGACCTACATCCAAGAGACCGAGGCGGAATGGAGAAGCAACCGTGGAATCAGCATGTCCGACGTCGCAAAGGCCCTTGAAAACGCGGCCAGATACCGGGTAGGGGAGGACGACTACCTGAGCGACGAGGAGAGGGCAATCCTCGGCTCCGTCGACACAATCTCCCGGGCAAACATCGGGGAATTCTATTCGAGCCAGATAGAACCTATTAACGATGTCCTCGAAAACCACCAGAAGGCAATCACAGGCAATTCCTATGAGATAGAGGCGCTTTACCGGACACTTGAGAAAAGCGACCCGGATACCTACTGCCAGTCGAGGATGGAGGTCGCGAAAAAATACGGGCTTCCAAGCGTAAAGTGCGGGCTTCACTCCAAGAGGTGCTACAACGGCGAGGTTTACATCCAGGAAGACGGCCGGGATTTCTGCATCCGCACCGATAATGACAAGGATTACACCCCGTGCTATAACACTTACGGAATGTGCGGAAGCCTCGCGGAAGTGGAGGTCCTCGAAAGCGAGGCGGAAAGCTACACTCCGGTGAGGATTGTTTTCTCCAACCCCGGCGAGATGACCGTAAACCCACTCCTCAGAGTCGAGATTCAGGAGGAATATACCTACAAAGTCATGAAGACTTTCGAGGAGGAGCTTGGAGAATTAAAGGAGGGCGAGGTGAAGGAGTTTATCTCATATGTCGACAACAGCGGGCTTGATGCGGGAAAGGCCTACACGTTCTTCATTACCGTTTCTTCGGGCAGAAAGGATATCCTCGAGAAAATCGTCTATAAAATATACCCTAGAGGAACATTTGAGAGGTTAGGAGAGCTTTCGGCAGACATTAGCCCCGCCGCCTACAAAAAGGAGGCCACAATAACAGGCACTTACACGAACCTCGCAAAGCAGCCTTACTCGATTGCGCTTGTGGCGGAGGTTTTCCTTGACGGCAAAATCCATGACCGGGTCGAAAGCAGCTCTGTCGCGTTCAGGCCGGGCGAGGCAAAGAACATCAGCCTCGCGTATACCCCGGATGAGGTCGGAAACTACACAGTGCTTGTAAAGGTCCGGGGAACCGAAATGAAAGAGACGCTCAAGTTCTTGATAGAGAAGCCCACACTCACAGGCCTTTTCGTGCAGGCGGTAAAGACTCTCCCTGAGAGCGGCAGCGCATTCTCCGAGGCCGAGCCTCCTGAAAACCTTGCCGGAAACCTGACTGTGTCTCTCGGTGTGTTCGCGCTTCTGGTCTCGATATTCTCGGCGCTGAAGTACTGGAGATCAAACCCGAGGGCGGCCGTGGAATGCGGCGAGCTTGTCTGAAGGCGGCGAAATTTTCCGATTGCAGATATTTGGCTTTGTTTTTATATGCGCCATAAGGATCTGACAGATTTGCGCCAAAAAGTCTTTTCTGCGGTCTTGAAAATCCCAAAAGGAAAAGTCGCAACATATAAGCAGATTGCCCAAATCTGTGGCACTAGCCCAAGGGCAGTTGGCAAAATTCTCAACTCAAATGAGCGCCTTGTTAAGATTCCCTGCCACCGGGCCGTGATGTCTAGTGGGCGAATCGGTGGTTACAAGGGCGGAGTTTTGGAAAAAGCGCGGCTTTTGGAAAGCGAAGGCGTTGAAGTCAAGGGCTGGAAAGTGGATTTGGCGGGGTTTGGCTGGAAAAAAAGGCCTAAAGGGTATAAATAGTATAAATGCAATTATAATTATATCCTCCCCGGTGTCGCTTTAGCCACACCGGGCTTTTATGTTTCTACATTCTTAGTTTATGCCTGAAAGGGTCGCAATTTTCATTGACGGAAGCAATTTTTACCACGGGCTTAAACAGGAGATTGGAAGCAAGGAAAGCGATTTTTCAAAACTCGGAAAGAAACTAGCAGGCGGCAGGAAATTGGCGAGCATCAATTATTACAATGCGCCCCTTGACCAAAGTGCGAATATCGAGAAATACAAAAAACAGAGGCAGTTTTTTGAGAAACTGAGAAAAATCCCGAATTTCAATCTGGTGCTGGTGAGATTGCAAAAGAGGCTTGTAAACGGAAAGCCAATGTATTTTATCAAGGGCGACGACATTCATCTGGCGACGGACCTGATTGTTTTGGCCTATAAGAACACCTACGACACGGCGGTTTTGGTTTCCGGAGACGGGGATTTTGTCCCGGCGATAAAGGCCGTTCAGGAAATCGGAAAGAAGGTCAACCTCAAAGTTCTGATTTGACTTTGGAGGATTGTAAAATTGCGACTGAAGCAATTGTTTTTCTTTATGCCTCTCTGGCCTCTGAAGACATTTATCTATCATTATATAGAGCATGTTGATTCAAACCATGCTGCGTATTCTATTGTCTATTATCCCAAGAGTAAGGGAAATGTCTACTGGAAGCATGTAAAGCGAAGCTGGGTCTTTTACACCTTACCCTTTTTGTTTATCGCCGCACCCTTGCTTTTCTGGTTGATAGTGGCGCTTCTATAGATTGGCAATATTCTCTGAAAAATTTAGGTGGCTCTTTCTCCATAACTTTTCACGTTCTTCGCTATATCCCAAGACAATCTTTTTGTTGTGCTTTTTGAGTTGGCTGAAATAGAAGTCTACTTCCTCATCTTTTTTTGCATGGATGGTCGAGCAAGGGACAGTTATTGTTAGTCCGAAGTTTGTACGGACTTCTATTGTCTGTGTGTACCTTCCAGACTCCTTTTTACCTTGTCTATTGATAAATGCCCAGTTAATGTCTTTGGGTCTTACGAAGCTTAATGATGACGGCTGTATAATCCATTTTTCTGAGATTATCAACTCTCCTGAAGTTTTTTCAACTCCCCTTTGCTTTATCAGTTCTATGGCTTCAGCTACATTTTTGTCGTCCTTGTTATAATGTTCCCAGCATACGTAGGCGTTGGATGAATTGTAGCTTGCTAGTTCTAGGATGGCCATTATTACCATCATGCTTCCTATGAATGGCAGTGCGATTTGCAGGATTATGACTGTCCCTCCGTATAAGAATTTCCCTATGGTTAGGCCTACTATTATAAGCCCTACGCCCAGTGTGAGATACTTTAGACTTTCAATGAGAATCCTTATTACTATGGTTCTGTTCATAACTACTTCAGTTTTGATATATCTTAAGAGTTATATACAGAATCTGGTATGGGAGTGAAATATAAGGGGGTGGCTTTAAGGAAATTAGCCAAAGGGCGGAGAGATAGCTTGAGCAATTATGCTGGATTCAAGGATATTTCTGATGAGCAGTGGAGAATTATTGACGAAAAGTGCAAATATGTGACGCCCATTAGCAATACTGCCTGCAACTTGAATTCCAAAATCGTGTTTGTGCTTCAGGACTGGGCATCTGAAAATCATCTGCTGAATCTGAAGAAAAAGGGCAGATTGGAGGAGTTGGCGAATTTGGGCTATAATAGTGTTCTGCCTTCCAATAAGAACTTTGACTGGCTCCTGAAGGAAACCTTTGGACTGAAACGCAAGGGGGTTTATATGACCAATCTCTTCAAATACATAAAACCTGGGAATATGCGGGGAGTCAAAGGCATATCTGAGTTTTTGGGAAAGGCATATAATGATC
>JBNGEE010000083.1:1828-3900 GCA_049975565.1 Candidatus Aenigmatarchaeota archaeon | reverse complement strand
GTCGAGAGGTGGTCGGCCCCCCTTCTGATTAACGAGCGCAACCAAAACGAGCTAAGGATTGGCTTTGACTGGATAATCGACATCGACTCCGGGCTTGGCCTTGATGAGGCTAAAATCGCCGCCTGCCTTATCAGGGACTTTCTTGACTCCTACGGCCTCGGATACATCGTCAAGTTCTCCGGGCGGCGGGGGTTTCACTTCTGCGTGTTCTGGGAGAATTTTCCTGAAGTCTTTGATTACAAGGAAACAAAGGTCCTCTACCCTGAGCTTCCTAAGCTTCTCGCGCTCTTTTTGAGGGAGAAAATAATGGGCGAATTTGTCCGAAGGCTCGAGGAGGAAGGGGTGCCTGTGCCAAGGGTCAAAGAAAGCGACTTAATGTCTCCAAAAGACCCCTACAGGCTCGTGGAGGTCGAAAAGGACTGGAGCAACAGGCATCTTTTCAGGATGCCCTACTCCATCCACGAAAAGACAGGGCTTGTTTCGGTCCCGATAAACCCTGCGGAACTCGAGAAGTTCGAGCCGGAAATGGCGCAAATCGGGAAGGTCGAATTCAGGAATGTCGAGGTAAAGGCGGGCAGCGCCGAGAGGCTGATTGGCGACGCTTATTTCTGGATGTCAAGGAAAAAGGAGGCGGAAGAGCCGGAAAGAAAGCCGAAAACCCGCGAAATCGTGGTCTACAGGGACAAAATTCTCCGGGACAACTTCCCGCCCTGCATCGAGAAAATCCTCGGGGGGCTCAAGGACGGCAGGAAGAGAAGCGCCTTTACCCTCATAACGTTTTTGCGCTGCTGCAACTGGACATGGGCGGAAGTCGAGGAAGCGGTGCTTAGATGGGGAAAGGAAAACGGGATGAGGGAGGGCTTTGTCAATGCCCAGCTGATGTGGCACAAGAGGCAGGCCGGGCGGATAATACCTCCAAACTGCGAGAACGGGATGTTTTACAAGGACATCGCGATATGCAGCCCCCTGCCGCTCTGCCAGAAAATCAAAAACCCGATAAACTTCGCGATAATCAAAGCGGGCAGGGGAAAGGCGGAGGGGAAAAAGGGGCGAAGGAAAAGAAGGGCTGCCGCCCCGGGAAATGGAAAAGCCGCGCCAAAAGCCCCTATAAAGGAAAGGGCCGCCAAGAAAAAAACCGGAGACCCACAAGTCAGAGATTCACAAAAAAACGCCCAAAAAAGCGAGAAAATCTGACAGACAGTAATTCTTAACGATGTGCCACAATCTAAGAAAGCCGCCTAAATCTTGTACTTGTCCCGCCTCCAGTTCTTCACCGAGACCCTTATCCTTCGAGACCTCGCCCTCTTGAGGCCGAATTTCCTTATGTCGCACCACCGCGGCGCAGACCTTTTTGACACAGATATAAGCTTGAGTTTCTTCTCCAGAGTCTTCATCGTGGCCATAAGTCCCTTCTGTTTTAAAAGATAAATAGGAAAGATAATGTCATAAGGGGTGTCCACAGTTGTTTTGGGGCTTAAATCATAATTCCTCTGGTTTTTATGGGCGCGGGCGATATCGAGCGGCTGAAGATTAGGGGAAAGGAGATTATCCTTATCGGGACGGCGCATATATCTGAGGAGAGCGTAAAGCTCGTTCAAAAAACCATAAAGGCGGAGAAGCCGGATTCTGTGGGCGTCGAGCTTTGCGAGAGCCGCTTTAAGACGATTTCAGAAAAGCAGAAGTGGGACGAGACAAAAATCACGACAATCCTCAAAAACGGGCAGGCGCCGCTGTTTCTTTCAAATCTGCTGCTTTCGAGTTTCCAAAGAAGGCTTGGAAAAGACCTTGGGGTCAGGCCCGGGGCCGAGATGATTGAGGGCATCAATGCCGCAAAGGAGGCGAAGGCCGAAGTCGTGCTCCTTGACAGGGACATTACTGTTACTTTGAAGAGGGCCTGGAAGGCGATGGGAGTTTTCGAGAAGCTTAAGGTGTTCTCCTCGCTGTTCTACGGGCTTTTTGCCGGGGAGGATATTGACGAGGAGATGGTCGAATGTCTTAAGGAGAAGAACATGATAACAGAACTGATGGAGGAGCTCTCCCGCGAGGCGCCCTCTGCAAAGAAGGTTCTCATC
>JBNGEE010000083.1:0-1818 GCA_049975565.1 Candidatus Aenigmatarchaeota archaeon | reverse complement strand
GAGATGGGCACCTCCCTGCCGGAACTGAGGCGCGTTCTCATCGACGAGCGGGACATCTACATAGCAAACAAAATCGGCGCGGCGCCCGGAAAAAAGATTGTCGTGGTTGTCGGGGCGGGGCACGTTAACGGGATAAAAAATCACCTGCGAAAAAAGGAAGACATCGCGCCCCTCGATAAAGTGCCTTCGGGCGGCCGCTGGATGAAGCGGATAGGCTATCTTGTCCCTCTGGTGTTTCTGGGCATTATCGCCTACGGGTTTTACGCCAATGCGAGCCTGGATGTCACCTACAATATGGTTTTGTGGTGGTTTCTCATAAACGGCGCGCTCTCCGCCCTTGGGGCGATAATCGCGCTCGGCCACCCGCTGACAGTTCTCGCGGCGTTTATTGCGGCGCCCTTTACCTCCCTCAATCCCACTATTGGGGCCGGGATGGTGGCGGGGTTAGTCGAGGCGAAGGTTCGGATGCCGCGGGTCAGGGATTTCGAGGCGCTTGGCGAAATCGCCTCGGTTTCGGGGTTCTACAAAAACCGGGTTTCGCGAATCCTCCTCGTGGCGGCGCTGGCGAACTTGGGGAGCATGATAGGGACATTTATAGCGCTGCCCTACATTATGAGCCTGATTTGAGCATTAGGACTGCTAATTAATATTTTCCCCTAATTAGATTATTGGCGACCATAGCGGAAGGGATACACCCGTTCCCATACCGAAACACCCTTTTGCCCTGTAAACGGGCAAAAGCGCGTCCGGAAAGCAAATCTTTCGACCGTGTGCGGGTTCACGGAAGTTAAGCCTTCTGTCGGCCGGGCCTGTACTGCTCAACCAGCGGGAAAGCCCGGCTGTCGCCAACTTTATATTTATCTGCATCACTTCTGCGCCTTTTTGCATATCACGGGCGCATATTTATGTCCCTCAATCGAATTTCCTATAAACCCTTAAATCAGCCCAAGCATCGGCAGGAAGTACATCGCAATCTGGGTCACAAAAAAGCCGTAGACCGCGATTTTTATCCGCTCGTTCATGAAAGACTCGGACATCAGGAGCGCTGAGGCGAGCACCCAGAAGAGCAGGTCTATTGCAAGGGTCAGAAGGCTTATCCCCGCGATTACGGGCAGGGACACGGCAAGGGAAGCGGCAATTATCTGCCCGAAAACGGGTGTAGCAAAGGTTGTGGCGACGTTGGCGACGACCGCCATTATTATCGCGTGCTTCCACTCAAGGTTGTGCTCGATTATCTCGCTTGAGAGCATTATCGCAACCGCGGCCACTAATGAGGAAATCAGGGGGTAGACGAACTCCGTCGGCGCGTACATAAGTATAGAGCTATTTAAAATTATACCTTAAAAAGCAGAGTTCTACTTCTTCGCCGCCTTTTTGGCCACTTTTTCAGACGCTTTTTCCACCTTCTTTTCGGTCTTTGCCTCTGCCTTCTTTTCCTTAACAGCCGGCGCTTTCTTCTCTGCCGCCTTCTGAGGGGCTTTTGCGGCCTCTTTTTTATCGGCTTTTTCCACCTTTTTCTCTTCCCTTGCCTCTTCCTTTACAGCCTTGTCCTCCGCCTTTGCCTCGGCTTTGGATTCCCTCTTTTTCTTCCTTTCAAGCGCCTTAAGCCTCTTCTTGTCGTCAAGGTGGAGCGAGACAATCTGAAGGTTCGATGACTGGAACGGCACATGCACCTCGCGCCCGTCGGTCTTTTTCCTCTTTATATCCTCAAGCGTGATTTTGAGGGTGGAATGGTTGACAAACATGACTTTCGAGATTTTGCCCTTGTGGCTGCCGGTCATAACCTTCACCTTGTCGCCGGCGCGCACAGGCATGCTC
>JBNGEE010000082.1:0-3997 GCA_049975565.1 Candidatus Aenigmatarchaeota archaeon | reverse complement strand
GCTTTTGGACATTCTTGGGGACGAAAAATTCGATTTTGTCGGCTTCGCGAAGGAGAAACTTAAAGAGCAGACAGCCGTGACCGTGCTTTTCTTCGGCTTCAACGGCGCGGGAAAGACCACGGCGATTGCCAGAATCGGCTACCTGTTGAAGCAGAATAAAATCCCCGTCGTCTTCGCGGCGGCGGACACTTTCCGGGCGGCGACAATCGAGCAGATTTCTACCCACGGCGAGCGCCTCGGAATCGACGTGGTGAAGCACAAATACGGAGGAGACCCCGCGGCGGTGGTGTTTGACGCGCGAAAGCACGCGGAGAAAGTTCACGGCGTCGTTCTGGCGGATACTGCCGGACGCCTTCACACCGACAAAAACCTCATGGACGAGCTAAAGAAAGTGAAGCGGGTAAACAATCCAGACATGAGCATTCTTGTTTTGGATTCGCTTACCGGAAGCGACATTGTGGCGCAACTTGAGAATTTCTCGGAGATTGGTTTTGACGGCCTGATTTTCACGAAGGTCGACATCAACGAGAAGGGCGGCTCGATTTTCTCGGTGCGCCAGCTCACCGACAAGCCGGTTTTGTTTTTGGGGGTCGGTCAGGAGTATGGTGATTTGATGGAGTTTGACCCAGAAAAGTTAGTTGAGAAGCTTGATTTGTAGGATGATAGACGCGCACTGCCACCTTGAGCAAAAGGATTATGACGCCGACCGAGATGAGGTTGTCGCGCGATGCAAAGAGGCAGTCCTAAAGGCTGTGGTTTTTTCATGCGCGCGGCCGAAGGACTTCGAAAAAAGCCTTGAAATAGCCGAAAAATACAGGGGCTTTGCGTTCTTTACTGCAGGGATTCACCCGGAATACATCAAGGAAATAAGTGGGGCGGAAATCGCCGCCTACTTCGAAAAGCTCCGGGCGAACAAAGACAAGATTGTCGGCATCGGCGAGTGCGGGCTCGATTATTACTGGACAAAAGAGCCGGAGTGGCGCAAGAATCAAAAGGCGCTTTTCAAAAGGCACATCGAGCTTGCAAAAGAGCTTAATCTCCCACTAGTGATTCATTCAAGAGATGCGGAGGCAGACTGCCTCGGCATACTTGAGAATGAAGGGGCAAAAAATGTCCTCATGCACTTTTTCTCGGACAAGAATTTGGCCGAAAGGGTGGCAAAAGACGGGTATTTTATCTCGTTCAACACACTGCTCCTCAAAAGCAAGGGCCACAGAAAAATCCTCAAGAAAACGCCCCTTGAGAGGATTATAACCGAAACCGATGCTCCCTGGCTCGGGTTTGGCAAAAGAAACGAGCCTGTCGCAGTAAAAGATGTCACAGAAAAAATCGCGGAGCTGCTCAAAAAGCCTGTTGAGGAGATTGATCAAACTACCACGAAAAACGCAGAAGGTTTTTACGGGCTGAAGACATAATGCTTGAGATAATCTGTCGGCCAAATATAGCTTACGCTAACGCAGCATAAAAAACTAAAAACATTAAATTACTCCAGATCGTGCGAGTCAATCGCCTTGATTCTCTTTTCGACTTCTTCCTCAAGGCCAAGGGTCCTTGCGATGTCCTTGCAGCGGTTCCTGATTGTGACCTCGGTTACCCCGATTGCGTCGGCAATCTTTCTCTGGGGCACAAACTGGTTGTTCATTATCGCCGCTATGTAGAGCGACGCGGCCGCTACGCCGATAGGGCCTTTTCCGGAAATGTCCTCCTGTAGGTTGAGCTTGTTGAGGTAGGTTTTTGCGTCGACCTGTACTTTGTCGTTTAGCTTCAAAATGGTCGCGCACCTTGGTACATATGCAATCGCTTTTGCGGGCAGGATCCTCAGGCCGAGTTTCCTTGCCACATACCGGTACGTCCTCCCAAGGTCCCTTTTGTCCACGCCTGAGACGGCGCAGATTTCGTTCATGAGCCGCGGGGTTCCGTACTCGCGGGAAAGGGCGTATACGAGTGAGCCAATAACGGCCTCGATGCTCCTTCCCTTGACCAATCCCTCTTCCAGCGCTTTTTCGTACATGGAGCTGACTTCCTCCTGAAGGTTTCGGGGGAGGTTTAGCGCGGAGGCTATCCTTTCAAGCTCAGCGAGGGCGTAACCGAAGTTCCTGTCCTTCGAGGACACGAGCCTCTTTTGCCACTGCTTTATCCTGAAGTACTGGCCCCTTTTGCCGGCAGAGACCTTAAAGAGCTCTGCCTGGCTTCTGCCAATCTCCGTCCCTATTCCCCGGTCGTGCCTCATTTTTGTAAGAGGCGCGCCGGTCCTCGCCGATTTCTCCAAGTCTTCCGAGTCGAACGCCCGCCAGTCCTGCTGGGTGTCTATCATGCTCTCGTTGATGATAAGCCCGCATTTGGCGCAGATGTTCTCGCCTCTCACTGAATCCATTATGATCTCGCTTGATCCGCATTCCGGACATGTCAATCCAGCTTCTTCCTTTCTTGCCATATTTTAGTACTGCCTAGTTAATAACATACCTGATATTAAAAAGGCACTTAATTATAAGTATTTATATATATAAATACTTTTCCGTGCTCGAACATATATTCCAAACAGTATAAAAACTAGGGTATTCCCATGCCCCTACACCCTTATTTTTTTAATCGGCTCTTGTTTATGCTCAATTTTCCGTTCGAAAATAAGCGGCCGGGACAGGCCGAGCTGATGGAAAAAATCGACGATTGCCTCAAAAATTCCAAGAGCCTCCTTGTCCACGCGCCGACAGGGATAGGAAAGACTGTCTCTGCGCTCTATCCTGCCATCAGGTTCGCGCAGGAAAACGGCCTTACGGTGTTTTATCTCACACCCCGCCATTCCCAGCACGCAATAGCACTAAACACTCTAAAGAAGATGGGTGAGGTAAGGGTCACGGATATCATGGGCAAGCAGTGGCTCTGCAACCAGATGAACGAGGAGTTCGGCTCGGTTGACTTCCACGAAATCTGCAATTACCTTAAAAAGGAGGGCAAGTGCAATTACTACAACAACACCCTCAAAAAGGGGGAACTCTCCGACTCCGCGCAAAAAAAGATAAATGCGCTTACAGGCAGGATTTTTGGGGCAGGCGAGCTAAAAGACCTCTGCCCGGGCCTCTGCCCGTATGAGGTCGCATGCCACCTTGCGCGAAGAAGCGAAGTCATTATCGGGGACTATTTTCATCTGTTTAACCCCTTTGTGTCCGACACCTTCCTTGCAAAAATCAACAAGAAGCTTTCCGAGTCCGTAGTCATCGTCGACGAGGCGCACCAGTTGCCATCGCGCGTTCGCGACCTCATTTCGACCAAGCTCACGGCATACATGCTGGAGAACGCGGCAAAGGAGGCAAGGGATGCGGGAAGCGCCATACAGGGGGATATCCTGCGCTTCCAGCTCTCGGTCGCGGGGCTTGTGCGAAAAAAGCTCTCGGCTGGGGAGGAAGAGGCCTATATTGACAAGTCCGACCTGACAGCGGTTTTCAACACCTTTGGCGCCGACTTTCTCGACGAACTTCGAAACATATCCGACATGGTAAAGGACGCGGGAAAGAAGCGGAGCTTTTGCGGCTCGCTTGCAAACTTCATCGACGCGTGGATCGAGTCGGACGACAACTTCGCAAGAATCGCCAAAAAAACCAGGGCGTACGGCAGCGAAAGGTACGAGCTCTGTTTAAGTGCGCTTTTGCCCTCAGCCGTCTCAAAAGGGGTAATAGCCGAGAGCCGCTCGACGATACTGATGTCAGCGACGCTTCAGCCATTGAAAATGTACGCGGACATCCTCGGGATGGGCAACTACGAAACAATATCCCTCAAAAGCGCTTTTCCGAGGGAAAACCGCCTCAACATCGTAGCCCCCATAGCCACCACCAGATACGCCCAGAGGGGGGATATCCAGTACAGGAACTACGCGGAAATCATCTCGAAGGTCTGCTCGGGCATCAGGGGAAACGTGGCTGCGTTCTTTCCCTCCTACTTCTTTTTGCAGCAGGTCGAAAAAAGGATAGAGCACCCCGACAAGTTCATAGAGGAGCAGGAG
>JBNGEE010000081.1:0-4006 GCA_049975565.1 Candidatus Aenigmatarchaeota archaeon | reverse complement strand
AACCTCGAGAGCGGGTACTATATGGTAATCGACTTCATAAAGGAGGTGATGAGCGACAATTCGGCAAGGAGGATGATTTACGGGATACCCGCGATCTTTCTTCTCCTCTACGCGCTTCTCGGCAGCGTTGCGTGGAGGGTTGCCATCGGGCTTACCGGGGCGTTCCTGCTTGTAAAAGGATTTCGGCTGGAGAGCTTTGTCGATTCGATGGTGGGTGAGGTCGGGCAGTCTCTCACCAAAGGAAAAATGTCTTTTTTCCTCTATGCCCTAAGCGCGACTTTTCTTGTCCTTGGCGTGGTCCAGGGCTACAACACCTACTTATTATACCCGACTTCGACCGAACTTAACGCACTTCTTGCCTCGGTAGGGGCGGGGCTTGCCTACTACCTGATTTCCGGCCTGTCATTTCTCACGGCGCGCCTGCTCTTCGCGAAGGAGCGGCACAAACGGCCGTTTCGCTATATGACCTATTATGCCCTCCTGCTCTCGATTTACATCGTGCTCGAAAATGCCATAAGCTACGTGATGGCGCAGGGGACTCTTCTGAGGCTGCTTCTCGCGATAATCGCAAGCTTCATGATACTTTTCATCTCATTCATCACCGAGCGGATTGCGCTTTCAAGTCAGGACTGATTAAGAAGGGTCAAATTGTGAGACTTCCCCAACCCTCACACCCTGCCTACTTTTTCGGCAGCAAAAACTCGGATTTTCCGCCCGGATTTATCAATCGCCCCGCCACCCACCTCCCCGCCAGCAAACCCCGATTTCTATATATACTCAAAGATATATATCTCATGTTACAACTCGCGCCCGAATCTTTTCATATGTTCTAAAGTATATATATCTAAAGTATATACTGTCAAGGAAATATTTTATTTATTATATCATCAAAAATATATGGTTTGAAGAATGTCAACCAAAATAACTATAACATCACATACCCAAAAAACCCGATTTTACCCCCTTTTTTTGGCATTAAATTGAGCCCGGTACCATACCGCCAGCCTCTCCAAACTTAGGGAAAACTTGGAAGATATCCTAACCGGCGCGTATTTGCCTTCCTTTGCGATTATTCCAAGCCGCTGCATCTTCCCTGCGGCGTCGTAAGCCGTTCCGCGCGCGAGTTTGTGGCCGTCCACAATCTCGCTTATAGTCTTTGGCCCCTCCATAAGCTCATTTATGATTATCAGGGCGACCTCGCGCATCTTTTCCTGCGCCCCGGGGAAAATAACGGCCACGAAATCCTCAAGCCCGAATTCGCCGAGGTTCATTTTCTCGCCGTGGTAGGGTGTGACCTCCATTCTACTATATGCCGACAATATATAAATACTGCCCCCTTTCATGGGCAGAATCTGTCGGAAAATGGTTGACAGATATATAATATAGGCAAATAAGGGGGATTATTCAGCAAGTAAGAATCAAAACCCGCCAAAAGCGCAAAATTGTCGGCAATTCCTGTATCTCGCTGAAAACCGGAAAATTGCCCCACAACTATCGGAAAACCCGGAAATTACTTGAGGCTGATCTTCGAAAGCTTCCTGACCACCCCCTCGAGGTCTATTGCCAGGTCTTTTCCAGTCTCGGTCAGCTCAACATATTTCACCCTCTTAACCTTAGTAAATGACACGATTCCCAGGGCCTCAAGCTTGTCTAAAAGGCGGATAATGTGCGAATAAGTGCAGTCTATCTCCTTAGCTATCCTGTTCACGTACTTGGGCTTCTTGTCGGCCGCCGCCTTGAGGGAGAGTATCAGCTTTACAGGCTTCTCTCTCAAAAACAGCGCCAGAGCCATATCCTCTTTTTCGTTCCACATAATATAAGATAACATATATATAAATACAAATAACCTTCCGCAAATATAAATCCATTACTATTGTGAGGGTTTATAGTTACTAACTTTCGGGTGTTCTCAAAAACATATATCCGATGAATATCTAAGTAGGTTTATATATATGTTTAGGTATTTTTAATGTGTGTAATAGTAAAATATATTGTCTGGAACATGTAAAACTGAAAAAAACTTCTCACGCCAAATGTGAGAGTTGGAAGTCTCACAAGTGGGGTGGAGAGTATGGGTAGTGGAGGAGATAGGTCTGTATAGGGCATAGGGTAGGGGTAAGATGGAGAGAGAAAACAAGATTTAAAAGCAGACAACCACTTATAGTAATTTAGGTAATATCAAGAATGGGGAAAATCGGTACAACCAGGTCGCCTATCACGCAAACCTTACTCCATTCAGACCAAACCAGAACCATGACCCACGATACCCACATGTTTGAAGAAAGATGGTCTTAAACTATATTGGGAGCAAACTCTCATTATTGGGCTTCATCCATTTCATCGTGAACAGAGGAATACTTGAAAGTAAATTAAGGATAATGAAGTTATTGGAAAAGATATAACCTACTCTGATGCAATAGAGGCGGTAATGTTATCAAATGGTTATTTTGCTCCACTTAAACTGATCTACAAAGATATTGGGAAATATAAAGATATGTCCAAAATTAAGGGGAAAACCCCCAATTATACTATTCAGGAACGGGTTCAAAGAGATCCCCGATTCGTAAAGATTGGATTAGGAGTTTATGCACTTAAGGATTTTTTGAACAAATTGCCTCAAGAAAAAATACCTAAAACAAATCTCCAGAAAAAAGAGAGAAAACACGCAATTATACAAGGTATGCTCTTAGAGATAGGGAACAATAGGGAAGAGGTTTTAGATACCTACACAAATGACAGAAAATGGATTTTTCAGAATAAACCATTGAGCAATCTTTCTACATTAAAGGAGATCCCAATGTTTACATACCCGAAGATAATTTCAGAAACAGTAAGATTCTTTGATATTATTTGGTTTAATAAAAGAAACTTTCCGATGAAAATATTTGAAGTTGAAGAATCAACGGATTTTAGGGATGCATTTGTGAAATTTTTAGAACTCCAAGATTTTAATACGCAGTTCTTCTGCATATCTGATCAAAACAGAAAAGTAAAATTCGAAAGAGAGATCAATAAGGTAGCATTTCAAACCTTAAAACACAGATGCATTTTCAAAACTTACGAAGATGTAGAAAATGATTATCAAAATATTTTAAGAAAAAATTGCATTTAGAGACTATGGAAACAAAAACTAACAAGCGACTAAAAAAATTTGTATTTTCATATAGAGGAGAATTTGAGTTCATTGTCTATGCAAGAAATAAAGAAGAGGCATTAAGTAAAGTTTACAAAGGAGAAATTACAAAAATTAACCTATTTACTGAACCCCATAGAGAATTTTTGGAAGTTGTAGAGGATTAGCAATTACCCACCCCTCGGTTCAAGTCCGCAATCATGCTAACCAGTAGATTCTCTCTCGAAGCGTGCAACTCTGAGTCAGAACTATTGTTGAAATCCACAAGATACTCTTTTGCGCCAGTCCCCGCAAACAAATACTCTAAATGATATTTAAATGTATTTTTGTCTACGATGAAAACATGCGTATTGACCATAGTATTACTTAGACTTTAATTAAAAGTCAACTTGTAGAACTACCCAATTATCTCCTGAGCATCACCAAAAGCATGGCGATGAGACTAAGAGTAAGCATCGACCTGTGGTAGTATATCCCTCAAATTATAACAAGAAGTAAAACCCCAATAATGGCTGTTCCTCCAAGGCTTTTTGCCCCGCTCTTTTTGAAGAGCTTCATAATCATTTCTAGATATAAGCTTACTTCAAAATCTCTCACTTCAAAATCTCCTTGATTGGAAGCGAAATCTTCATTGCCTTGGCGGGCTTTCTTAGGACCACCAACCTCTTTCTTGCGCCCGGCACCGACCCCTCCACGAGGACGTAGTCGCCCTTGACGAGGCCGTAATCCTTGAACCCCGCCGCGGGGTTTATTTCCTCAGGCTTGTCCGAAATCTTCAGAATAAGCTTGTTGTGCTCTGTCCTCTGCCCGTAACCCATCTGGCCCGCCATCGGGATGAACCACCGCACTTTCCTCGGGGTGGTTGGGCCAACA
>JBNGEE010000080.1:1933-4090 GCA_049975565.1 Candidatus Aenigmatarchaeota archaeon | reverse complement strand
TTTGTTTATAATTCTGATATGTTTTTATGGACTGCCTGTTTTGTAAAATCATATCCGGGGAGATTCCCGCCCTTAAAATCGCCGAGGACGGCCAAAATCTTGCGTTTCTTGACATTAATCCGTGCTCTCCGGGACACACGGTGGTTATACCAAAGAAGCACTACGCCCGCCTTGACGATATGCCAAGGGGCGAGGCGGAAGCGCTGTTTGGGTTTGCGTCCGAGGTTTCAAAGCGGGTTTGCCGCGCAATGGGAACTTCTGACTGCAATATAGGAATAAATAACGGCTCGATGGCGGGCCAGGTTGTCGGGCACACACATCTTCTGATAATCCCAAGATTTCCCAATGACGGAGGCGGCTCTGTCCATTCTGTGGTAAGGATTCCAGTAAATAAGGAGGCTTTGCCTGAAATTGCCGAAAAGATTATAAAGGTGTTTGGGAAATAGCGGATTTTTGTTTAAGATTTAACCTGTGCAGTAAATATTATGCCTGAAGCGCCACCCACAAGCCCTGAGGATGTAAAAGCCGCCTGCCCTTTCTGTAAGATTGTAAAGGGTGAAATTCCGTCAAAAAAGGTTTACGAAGAGGATAAGCTTGTCGCAGCTCTGGACATCAACCCAAAGTCGCCCGGCCACACGCTTCTTATGCCAAAGGAGCATTATCCAATCCTTCCCGTCCTTCCGGCAGATGTTTTTTGTGAATTGTTTGCGGCGGCAAAAAAGCTGAGCGTTGCCTGCTCAAAGGCGGTTGATGCGAATTTTTCAAATATTTTTATAGCAAACGGAGCGGCGGCAGGGCAACAGTCCCAGCATTTTATGGTCCATATAATCCCAAATAAGGTGAAAGGCGGGTTTGAAATTCCATTGGATGGGGCGGACACAGCGCAAATCCAGGCGACCTGCGAGATGTTTTCAAACAACCTGCCGATAATGCTTCAAAACCACTTCCAGCGAAATCATTCCCTTAAGCCGACGGCTGCCGCCAGAAGCGACCCTATCCCAAGATATGCTAATACAAAGGCGGTTTATGAGGACTCAGTAACTTTGGCTGTTCTTGGGGAAGGGATAAACGGGCACACCAGAGTCTATGCAAAGGGCGGCGCAAAATCAATTTCAGACTTGCCGGATGAGGATATAATTCATCTGTTTTTTGTCGCAAGCTTTGCCGCAACCGCCGCTTTTGAGGGCCTGAAAGTCCAAGGGACAAATATAATTGTAAACAATTCTGAAGATGCTTTTTGCATAGATGTTATTCCAAGGCGCGAAGGAGACGGCTTAAGCTTTATGTGGGAGCCAAAGCCGGGCAACCCCGAGGAGTTGGAGGAGATAGCCGAAAAAATACGAAACGCGCTAGGAGGCGCAAAGGAGGAGAAAAAGCCGGGCGAAAAGGCGGCGGAGAAAAAGCCCGAATCGCCCCCGCCGCCAAAAAGAGGGCCACAAAAAAGCCCTGAACGGGATTGGCAGGAGTTCATGCTTCGCCACCAGGACGATGTCGAGAACCTAGACGACGCGCGGAATGCTTAGCCAAACCAAATCTATTTATACTTTGTTCTGGGTAATAATTACATGGCCCAAGAGGTTACGGTTTTGATGTGGGGGCAGGGCTATCCTGGCCTTGACAGAATCCCATACTATGGCGGGCTTGACGACATGGTGGAAGGAATTTCCGGCAATCTTCCGGGAGAATATATGGTTCATGTTTTGGTCAGTTCCTGCGGGAAAGAAGGGGTCGTATATAGACCAAAGAAAAATGTTCTTGTTTACGGTTCGCCCGCTATTCCATTTGCCGCGGGGGAGGACTACGCTCCCTTTTATCTTCCTCTCGGCAGGGAATGCGATAAATTCACCGCCGAAACCTTAGACTCGGGGGTATGGGCTCTAAAAAACATTTTGCCTGAAGTTATTGATGGTTCGGAAACCCCCGTAGTATCCCACGTGCATGATTATTCTTCGGGCCCGCTTGGGAGAGACTTAAAGAAATGTGGCGTTCCTTTTGTGTATCATGTTCACCTATCCATCGACCGGCGGGCTATTGACCCTTATTACAGCAATTGCCACGACCTGAGGCAGTTTTACGAGAAACTTGCCTGCGAAGAGTCGGATATGGTCATTGCCGTGTCCGAAGACACCAAAAACAGCCTCTTGAACGCATACGACC
>JBNGEE010000080.1:632-1923 GCA_049975565.1 Candidatus Aenigmatarchaeota archaeon | reverse complement strand
TACGGCCTTTCTGACGAAAAAGTGCGCGTAATCGAAAACGCGATAGATACAAATAAATTCAGGCCAAGCAATGGAGAAGAGCGCGACAGGAACTATGAATACCTCAAAAATTTTGGCATTTCCGAATCGGATCCTTATATCTATTGGAAGGGGCGGTTTGTCCGGGAAAAGGGTGCGGATAATCTCTTGAGGGCGTTTGAGACGTTCAGCCCGCAACACCCGGATTATCACCTGGTGCTTACCGGTTTTGCAGGCGACATTTATCATGAACTTTTGGGTATTCGAAATGGTATGCCCGAAGATGTAAAAAATAGGATAACCCTAATCAACCAGCAGGTGAATGTACTTCCGTTTGACCAGGAATGCGCCTTTGCGGTATATCCTTCAGGAGTTGAGGCGTTTGGCCTTATGGCGGTCCAAAGCGAGGCGTGCGAAAAAGCGGTTGTCGCGGGAAACGGGGGTCTTCGGAAAAACGTTTTGGACAATGTCACGGGAGCCCATATCGACCCATACAATCCGCGGTCCATAGCCGAGGGTATGGAAAGGGCGCATGAAAATAAGGGGGCATGGGGCAAAAACGCAAGGAAGTTTGCGGTTGAGAATTATTCCTGGGGCGTCGCGATTCCCAAGTACCAGAGGGTTTATGAGGAGGTTTTGGGGTTGAATTAATTATTTCCCTATTTTTTTATGCCGGGGTGGCCAAGCGGTTAAGGCGCTGCGCTCATAAGAAGACTTTCTTTCCCGAAAGAACCCTCATCCTGAATGGATGGGGTCCCCGTTCTTGGGAACGAAGGAAGTCCTCTACGTCAAAGAAAGGGAGATTCGTCGCTTCGCGACCTATATCCCAGAATATTCTTGAAGATGAGCTTTGAGAGAAATCGATGACATCGCGCTAAATTGGTCTGAGAAACGCAGAGAGCGAGGGTAAGCCTTTTTCTTGCAAGAAAAAGGCTTAAGCCAAAAAGAAGCAGTTACCTGCTACGCAGGAATATTACTGTTATTTTGGCTAAGAGAAGAAGGCTCCTCCATCAAATCCCTCCCCCGGCATTTACTTTGTTACAAATATTCCTTCATCGAGTCAAAAAGCAATCTTATCGCCTTGTAATGCCCATCCATCATCTCTCTTGCCTCAGGAAGCGTCAGTTTTGCCGCCCGGCCTCATAATTAAAACTTTTTGCCTATATTAACAAATGAGAATAATCGACGCTGATGGCTGCATTTTGGGCAGGATGGCCGTAGAGGCCGCAAAAATTGCCAGGCGATGGGAAAATTTAACCCAAAGGCAGCGGCG
>JBNGEE010000080.1:0-622 GCA_049975565.1 Candidatus Aenigmatarchaeota archaeon | reverse complement strand
GCGATTGTGAACGCCGAGAGGGCGGTGGTTTCCGGCAGGAAGGAGACGGTCTTTGCGAGGTACCTTGAGCGAAGGCAGAGAGGCTCGCCCGAGCACGGCCCTTTTTTCCCCAGAACCCCCGAGAGAATCGTGAGGCGCGCCGTACGGGGGATGATCGGCTACAAGAGCCCCGGGGGGAAGCTCGCTTACGGAAGGGTGAAGGCCTATGTGGGCGTTCCGGAAGCGATTGACAAGTCGAAAATCGAGAAGCCCTCGAAGGCGGCGAAAGCCCTCAGTTGCGACTTCGTTTATGTCGGCGAAATAAGCAAATATTTGGGATATGATTATGGCAGGTAAGGTCAAGAAGGGCGGCGACGCCGCCAAGGGCACGGAGAAGATTTTTACGGGAAAGCGAAAGAGGGCAGTCTCGAGAGTCAGGCTCGTCCCCGGCGCAAAAAGGATTGTCTTCAATGGAAAGGCGCTTGAGGAATACCCTAAAATCGTCCAGCTCAAGGTCTCAGAGCCGCTTATTTTGGCGGGAGAGGACGGCTTTGACGTCAAGATAAACGCGAACGGCGGCGGGATTATGGGTCAGGCCGAGGCCTCTGCACAGGGAATCACAAAGGCGCTCGTGGCCATAAAA
>JBNGEE010000079.1:1938-4143 GCA_049975565.1 Candidatus Aenigmatarchaeota archaeon | reverse complement strand
TTTTTCACGGAGGTCACTTTCTTTTTTACGGCCTTCTTAGTAGATTTAGGTTTGGCAACCATAATGATATTCGTGATTATATATATAACGTTTGTTCGTATCGTATTGGTTAGGGTCGCGAGTAAATGTTGCAAACGATTCTCTTGCAAGGCTCTGTTCGGAAAAATTCTCTCCGTAGTATGCGCCGCGTTGTGCGCTTTTCCAAAAAATGTCCTGCGATGTGCCCAATCGGAAAAATAGTTTTCCCTACCTGCGGATGTTAAATAAGGTTTGCGCCTTAAGTATTATGTAAGTATGGAACTCAAAGAGAAGATATACGACTTCATCAAGGGGGTTTATTACGAGCAGCTGGTATTTGCGTCGACGCAGGGCAAGCCTCTCGTGATCGATTTCTCGGACCTCGACAAGTTCGCGCCCGAAGTCGGGGAGAAGCTGATTGAGGAGCCTGACGATTGCATCAGGATGTTCGAGGAGGTAATCCGGGATTTCGACCTGCAAAGAGAGGTCGCGGCGGAGTTTCGGAACCTCCCGAAGAACGTAAACATCAGGATCCGAAACCTTCGGGTGAAAAACCTCGGAAAGTTCAGCACGATAGACGGAATAGTGAAGATTGCAAGCGAGGTGAAGCCGAGAATCTACGAGACGATCCACGAGTGCCAGGAGTGCGGCGAGGTCTTCGAGCAGGAGCAGAGAGGCTCGACCATCGTAAAGCCCTTCGTCTGCCCCAACTGCGGAAGAAGGGATGGGATAAAGACTTCCGACAAGAAGATGTTTGACTCGCGCTGGCTCACGATTGGCGAGCCGTTTGAGATTACGAGCGGGGAGAAGCCGGGAGAGATTCCGGTATTCCTCAAAAAGGAGCTTACCACCCCCGAAATCCAGAGAAAGACCGACCCCGGAAACAGGATTATAGTCAACGGCGTCCTCAAGGAATTGCCAAGGAAGCTCGGGAACAAGGACGCGACCCAGACAGACATTTACATCGAGGCCAACTACGCCGAGCCCGCCGAGGAGGACATCGAGGACATCGACATAAAAAAGGAGGACATCGAGGAGATCGAGAGGCTTGCAAGCGACCCAAAAATTGTTGCGAAACTGGTAAACTCCATGGCGCCCTCCATCTACGGGTGCGAGGAAATAAAAGAGGCCGTGCTTTTGCAGCTTTTTGGGGGGGTGCCGGCAGAGCTTCCCGACGGCACGAGGATCAGGGGCGATATCCACATCCTCCTTGTCGGCGACCCGGCAACCGCCAAGTCGCAGCTCTTGAAACTAACCTCAAAAATACTTCCCCGCTCGAAGTACGTTTCGGGCAAAGGCGTATCGGGCGCCGGCCTTATCTCGACTGTCCGAAAGGATGAGTTCACCGGCGGCTGGGTCCTCGAGGCGGGAGCTTTGGTTCTTTGCAACAACGGGCTTCTCTGCATCGACGAGTTCGAGAAGATGGCGTCCGAAGACATGGTCTCGATGCACGAGGCCCTCGAGCAGGGGACAGTCTCAATCGCCAAGGCAAGCATCGTCGCGACCCTTCCCGCGCAGACCACAGTCCTTGCCGGCGCAAACCCAAAGCTCGGCCGCTTCGACACTTTCACCCCGATTGCCGAGCAGATAATCGTGCCCCCGACAATACTTTCGCGTTTTGACCTCAAGTTCGTGTTGCGGGACATCCCAAACCCCGAGGGAGACGAAAAGCTGGTGAGTTACGTCCTTAAGCTCCGGAGCCACCCGGAGGATATTACCACGGAAATCGACCACCACCTCATCAGGAAGTACATCATCTACGCGCGAAGGATGATAAAGGAAGTCCAGCTGACCGACGATGCCCTCCAGGAGTTCAAGAGGTTCTTTGTCGAGATGCGGGGAAAGTACACCGAGGAGGACAAAATCGTGCCGATAACATTTCGGCAGTTCGAGGGCCTTATGAGGCTTGCGCAGGCGTCGGCCAAGATGCACCTGAGGAAAACGACCACAAAGGACGATGCAGAGAGGGCGATAAGGATTATGCAGGTGTCTCTTCGCCAGCTCGGGTTTGACCCGGAGATGGGAAAGCTCGACATCGACCGCACCGAGGCTTCGGTTTCGGGGGGGCAGAGGTCGAAGATGAAAATCCTCATGGACTTAATCGACAGGATAGAAAAGGAGCTCGGCGAGGTGCCGCTCGAAGACCTAGAGGCGCAGGCAACGGACGAAGGGATAGTCAACTGGGAG
>JBNGEE010000079.1:0-1928 GCA_049975565.1 Candidatus Aenigmatarchaeota archaeon | reverse complement strand
TCGAGCATGAGGGGGTGCTCTACAAGCCTAAAGCCGGATTTATCAAGAAGGTCTGAGGGGGCAATTTGGCCCGAAAAGGCGGATAACGGCCAAAATCCGGTGAAAACCACGAAAAAGTAGCAAACAATATATTCTACAACCTATATTATGTAACACCGAAAAGTATTTATATACCTAAATACAATTATATTTAGGTGATAAAAATGACGAATGTAGCATCTCAAATGCCGGGGTTGATTATTCCAGCAAAAACCAATTGGGACTCGATACCAAATCCAGATGACTTGACCAAATGGGGTTGGGCAAAGGAAGAACTGGCCCAAAAACTTTTTGGAGTACCTGCTAGGGACGCAAATGGAACATTCATAATGGATTCTCAGGGGAAACACAGCAGAACGACCTTCCTTTCGGAGCTTGAGTTCGGGACGACTATAGGCGAAATGGCTTCATATGCTTTTGCAATTCCTATGGGGTATGTCTTGCCTCCAATTTCGGAGTCTATCTTTGACCTGGATAATACCAGTGCGGTATCTAAACGAGCCTCTATAGAGAGCCTTTTGAATGTTCCTGAGAGGGGCTTAGACAACTATGTCCTCGCAAGAGCGTTCAGCCTGACTGAAAAAGACTCGGAAGCTGAAGTAATGGAAAGGGTAAAGAAAATCATAGGAGATGAAAAAGCCAAATGGTACCAGCAGCTTTCTAAGGAAGGATATGTGCGTAAAGATGAACTTGAAAGGTTGGGGTATATACCCAAAAACCAAATCCTAAGCTATGGTTACGTGCCGGTGGATAGCGTACCTCACCTAAGAAAGTTCCTAAAAGAGCAAGGATATGCAGACAAGTCGTAAGGTCAGCAAAACCTATGAAAAAATGGCGAGAAACATTTGCAATTTTTGTTTTTAATTCATTCTGGCTTTTCTGGTCTTTCTCTAGTGTTTAGGGTCATCTTGCATGAAAAAAAGGCGGTTTCTATAATCTCTTTCATCTTTTCTCAGTATATCCTCTATTGTTTCCTGTTTGGATTCAATGCTTTCAAAACGCGACTTCACAAGTTCTTCATCGGATTTGTTTAGGATAGGTGTTATATGCTTGGATCTTTTTAGCTGGTCTTTTAGGATGTTCATCTCAATTCTTGTCTCGTGCATGAGCATTTCGATTATTGACAAGTCCTTATCTTCAAGCAAGCCCTTTTCCTTCAATTCATTAATCATATCTTTTAGGCTATCCAATTCCTTTTCCTTTACATGGATTCTATCATGAATCACTTTTCGGTCATACGACCGTTCCCCCAGTTTCATAGCACCCCTTCCAAGGTCTTCCATACGGGTGGGTGCGATTACTCTGGTTAAAAAGAATAACACCAGCGCCCCTATCAGAAATAGCTCTATGGAGTTATACATTACCGGGGCGATTATGCCGTATATTCCGGAGTATACAAAGACTATATAAAACATGATAGATACGACTGAATTTATCTTGAGGGACAGGTTTCTGGTGAACATGTTAGTTGCTACATATATAAAAATTATAGTAATCACCGAAGGCACCAGAATGTACTCAATCAAAAGCTTGTCAAGTGCCATCGTGTTGCAGGCAAGGCCCAGCTGGAAAATCCCGCAAATCACGGACTGAAGCGCCATAATAATACGCCTTATTAAATATGAACTAAATCCCACCCCTAAAATTCCCTCAGGTATACCCGGCAACACTAATTATGAAAGCCGCCAAAAAAAGGGATATTGGCCGATGAAACAAGGATAATCCAGTCTTAGCGTTTTTTAATAGCCTCTATTCGCAGTCGGCGCAGACCCAAAGCCCTTTCGAGAACCTCAACTCATCCGTGTACTTGCCGCACACGTCGCATACCCCTTTGATTCTCTTGCCTTTCTTGGCCTCCCCGCCGGGGTGGATCCGCAGCCACTCGATTT
>JBNGEE010000078.1:0-4161 GCA_049975565.1 Candidatus Aenigmatarchaeota archaeon | reverse complement strand
ATTGTAAGCAGTGCACCGAGCCGGGCTCCAAAACGTGTGAGCCCTGGTGCGACGGGAGCGATACGGAATGCGGTTGCGGACCAAGCTGCACCAACTGCAACACCGAAGGCGGAACCGGGGGAAAGGATGGAGACCCGGTGGCCAAGGGTGACGGCTGGTACTTCTCGAAGCCGCCTTATCCCTATTGTGAAACATCTGTAAAATTCTGCCCATATTACACGGAAAAGGAGAAGAGGGATTATTTCTGCAAGGATTCCGGGCAAACCTGCGGATATTCAAAAACAAACACTTTCAAGGAATGCCCTTCGGGGACGGCCCAGAGCTGCTCAAACGGCTGCGGCGATATAGGAGGCGGACAGCTTGGATGCCTTGCGCCGACGGGTTGCGAGAGGGTGTTTCTGGAATGCGGCAACCCTGCTAAAAACGGGTGCCTGGAAGGAACTGCCCGGATGGTGTATCGCGGCACCTGCCCGGAAGCGGATTCCGAGTTTTGCGAAGCCAACCCGAACTGCAATGCCGCAGATGCCCAGCACTGCGAAGGGCACTGCTGCCCCGTGGGCTCGACAGCAAAAAGCATTGGAGGAATGGACTGCCCCGGAAGCCAGTTTTGCACAAAAGACGCAAGCTGTTGCGGGCCGGTGGGCGAAGGTGGGATATGCCCGAGCACATGCATTTACTGCCTGTGTACCTCAACGGGAGCTTATATTAACGGCGGCAAAACCTGCACGCAAACCTCTGCGGACGCCTGTGCGCAAAGGTGCAACGGGGCGGGCAGGTGTTTCACCACATACCCTTCCGGAAGCTGGACGCCAGTAGGCAAGTATTGCGTGGATACCACCGCCACCTGTTATTGCCCCGCCACGTGCGGCGACGGAACCTGCAATGGTGCGGAGACCGCTTCGAACTGCCCTTCTGATTGCGGCGGTTCGACCCCCGACCCGAATTGCAATACGGGAAGTTCTGGTGCTTGTGCCGGATATGATAAGGCATTTGGCTGTACAGCGATATCGAGTTCGACTACCCTTGATTTAAATCCAGACAATGCTGACTATACCTGGACCCCCGGCTCAAGCAACTGCCCGACGGTTTCTCCCATTCTTCCCAATTGCTACTGCGGAACTAAAAAGTCCCCCTCTCCGGGTGGTAGTTCAGGAAAAGCCAACGGACAGACCTGCACCAAGCCCGGTGACTGCCAAAGCAATAATTGCGTTGGAGGTGTTTGCTGCAACAGCGGCCAGTGCGGCGGGGCTGTAAGCGGCACCACCCCAAAATGCTATAACTCGGGCGAAAAGGTTACTTCAAATGGGGTTCCATACAAATGCAGCAGTGGGCAATGGGTGAAAGATTCGGGCAGTTCTGGTGGGCAAAGCTGTAGTAATCCAGGGGTGTGCACCTGTGGTGTTGGGTATTGTTATTTTGATTCTCAGATTACCGGAGTATTCCGGGATGTAAACACTGCGGAGTATCAGGCATTTTGTGTGAATTCTGGGATATGCAATTCCGGGTCCACCCCCGGAGGCTCAACTACAACCTGCACAGGAACTTGCCGGGCAATATATGCGGGGGACACAATTGCAGGAACTTGCGCAAGGTCGGGGGAAGTTTATGACTCATCAAAAACCTGTGCTAAGGCAGGTTACTATTGCTGCGTGCCGAGCGGCGGGACAAACCCCCCCGGCGGCAACACAAACTATATCTGCACGCCCGGAATCTGCGACTGCACGACCCATAGATACTGCTATGGAGATGATTTCCCTTCCGCCAAGGGTACCTGGTCTGCGCCAGATGCGGGCAGATACGGGCAGTTTTGCAATCTTTGTTGTTTAGGCCAGGCTACATGCCCTGCGGGAAGTGTAGGCGCTCCGGGAGGCAATGGGAATACTCCGGGAAACACTCCGGGAAGCGGTGGCTCAACTTCGAGTAAATGCGCTTCTTACTGCACATCCCGGGGCTACACATTTAATCTATGTTCTGGTCTAGGCCTGGATTTTGTGAAAGAGAAATATCCTAATAACGCAATCGTTTCCACAGGAATATACTGTTATGACACGGGGGTGGAGTTCTGCTATTGTGGTTCTTCCGGTGGCGGAAACCTCCCCGGAACCATACCTGGAAGTTCCGGTATCCAGAGTTGCGCTTCTGCAGGCGGGGTCTGTGCGGCTACTGCCCATCACTGCTTATATAATATTGGCGGACATTCCCTTGCAGGCACATTCTCCGATTGTGCGGGTATACAGGTTTGTTGTGAGTCCTTGCCAAGTGGATGCGTACCTACGGAAAGCTATTATTGCGCGGGCAATGTTTTAATGAGATGGCATAAATGCAGAGGAGTTGACACTCCAATGGTTGCTGAGGATTGCGCCGGCCATAGCCCTCCGCAGGTATGCAAATATGGTGTGTGTGCGTCAAGTGGCGGTTCTGGAGGGCTTCAGATGGCCTATCTTGGCGAGTTCGCGGAATATGAAACTGGGGACTGCAACAGCGGCCTCTTTATCGCCATAAACGAGGAGGGAGTCCCCATAAAAGAGCGTGTGATTGTCAGGAGCTTTAGCGGCTCGGACAGCCTTACAATAACCTCCGAAGAGGCGGGCGCCATAAAGGTGATTAAGGTGTGCTTTGAGCCGTTTGAGGTGGAAAGGGGCACCACGTACGTCCTCGAAAAGGACATTCTCGAGTGCGACAAGGACTGCAAGGCAGGAGAGGAATGCTCCTGCTCGATAAAGGACTGCGAGGGCGGGCTTTTGCTGATACTAAACAAGGTTGGCGCGCCGGTCGACCTGATGTCTACAACATTTGTCGAGTCGATAGCCTCTTCGGACTACACAAAAACATTTACTCCCTCGAAAGAGGGTGTGGGCTATGCAATGGCGATATGCTTCAACCAGCCGGAGATTGTCCACAAGTGGCATTTCTCGGTGTCAGAATGATGCGCATTAAACAAATATATATAAGCAAAGTATATTATTATGGATACTGATGTCGGCAAGCGCAGATTTGCTAAAACAAATTCTTTTGCGTTTTGTCTGGCTTGTTTATCTTTGATGTTCTTAATGTATCTACCTGTTGCTTTTGCCGCAGATTCGACTTGCAGTGCCAACTGCAATAACTTTGGGTATACTCATTATTACTGCACAAATGACAATCCTAATTCTATTTATCCCGGCTATTTTTGGAGCCTACAGGTTGTGCATTGCGCGGACGGAACCCGGTGCTGGTGTGCGGAAAAGTCTTCAGGTTCTGGCAAATCCAACGGACAGACCTGCACCCAGCCTTCCCAGTGCCAAAGCGGAAACTGCAATAACGGCGTCTGCTGCAACAGCGGCCAGTGCGGAATGACCGTAAGCGGATCAGGTTATTGCTATAACAATGGAGCTACAGCAGCCACACCTGGCGGTTCGCAGTTCACCTGCAATCATGGCAGTTGGGTTTCGGGTAGTAGTTCAAACGGGGCAGACACAACAACAAGCACGGGCTGGTGGTGTTATCAAGGTGACCCATCCAAATATTGCACGAGGGCTTATATAAATTTTGCAGGTCAGGCTACCTCATGCGTGACGGGTTACGAGGGATACTGTTCTTCAGGAACGCAATGCAGTACAACCTACAAAACATGCGTCAGTTCCGGTAGCACCACGACAACTTGTGCCAATGGGTATGTATGCGGCAACGGACAATGCGAGATAGACATGAACAACGATTATTGGAGTGAGGACAATTCTAATGGTCCCTGCTATTGCACGAGAGACTGCGGCGGTGGTAATACCGGCAGTTGCACAGTGACAGTCTCCACCCAAAAAACGGCTTATTGTCAGGGGGACCCCTTTGACATGACGCTGACGTTTATGTGCAATAATATCCTGACAAATCCATCAAGTTTTCATGTTTCAAACAGCGGGGGGATTGATATACCCTCTACCAGTTTTATTTGGACGGGTACAGGCCAATATGTCACGGACTCAACTATGATTGGTAATTATGGACCCCCCGGCACGCGCACCTTTACCGTAAGCGCCACGTTCCCAAGCGGCGCCACCGCCACTAACACTTATTCCCTGCAGGTGTATAATACGGGTGATGCCCGTTGCCAGGGAACAACTACAACCTGCACAAACACGAACTGTGAGGCTGCAAATACTGTTGAATGCCAATGCGGAACAGGAG
>JBNGEE010000077.1:3491-4165 GCA_049975565.1 Candidatus Aenigmatarchaeota archaeon | reverse complement strand
TATAAATGATGACTTTAGCCTAATTAATTGCCTTATGCTTAATTTATGAGACTCCTCTTAATCCACTCAAACAAGCTTGACTACAAAGCCACAAAAAAGGCCCTAAAAGACGCTGAGGCTCCTCTTGAGCCTGAGGGCGCTTACGGAGAGTGCCTTGTCGCCTTTTGGACTGCTGAAGAAACCGACACCGATGCAGAATCGGTTGCAAAAAACTCTGCAAAGGAAATAAAGGATGTCGCCGGCCAGGTTGGCGAAAAGCGGATAATCCTTTATCCGTATGTCCACCTTCTGTTCGGGGCAAAGCCCGCAAACAAGGACCTCGCCCTAGAAATCGAGAAAAAGCTGGAAAACATTCTTTCTGAAGATTTTGAGGTCCACAAGGCGCCGTTTGGCTACTACAAGAGCTTTGGAATCGAGTGCAAAGGCCATCCTCTTTCAGAGCTAAGCCGGGTTATCGGCTCCGAGAAAAAGGAGGAAATTTCCGAGGCCCTAAAAAAGGAGGAAACCATGAAATCGAAGTTCTACGTTTTCGAGCCGGGCGGAAAGGAAACCGAAATCAGGGCCGAAGGTGGGAAAATCACGGGCTTTGACTTCTCGAAGTTCCCGAAGTTCGAAAAGCTCGTGAAGTACGAGCTTATGAAAAACAGGAAAGCGGACCAGGAGCCGCCCCACAT
>JBNGEE010000077.1:0-3481 GCA_049975565.1 Candidatus Aenigmatarchaeota archaeon | reverse complement strand
ACATTAAGCTGATGAGGCGCCTCGAGCTTGCCGACTACGAGCCGGCGAGTGACCCCGGAAACTTCAGGTACTACCCAAAGGGTCGGATGATGAAAGCGCTTCTTGAGGAGTGGGTGACAAAAAAGACACTCGAGTACGGCGCGATGGAGGTCGAGACCCCGATAATGTACGACATGAACCATCCAACCCTCAAAAAATACCTCAACCGATTTCCTGCGAGGCAGTACCAGATAGATACTCCGAACAAGAAAGTGTTTTTGCGCTTTGCCGCGTGCTTCGGCCAGTTTTTGATGGCGCATGACGCGAACATCTCATATAAGACCCTTCCGTTAAGGCTCTTTGAATTGACGAAGTACAGTTTCCGAGTCGAGCAGAGAGGGGAGCTTGCGGGCCTCCGAAGGCTTAGGGCATTCACTATGCCCGACTGCCACGCCCTGTGCGCGGACATGGAGCAGTCAAAGGCCGAAATGCTGAAGAGGTTCGAGCTTTCCGAAGAGATACAGAATGGAATAGGGCTCGACATCAAAAACGACATCGAGTTTGCGCTCCGGCTCGTGAGAAAATTCTACGACGGTAATCGGGAGTTCGTGCACAAACTAATCGACAGAATGGGAAAGCCCGTGCTTGTTGAAATCTGGGACGACCAGTTCTTCTACTTTGTGCTTAAGCACGAATGGAACTTCGTCGACGCACTTGACAAGGCGGCGACCCTTACCACCGACCAGTTCGACGGCGAGAACGCAACGACCTACGACATAAATTACATCGACAGCGACGGGAAGGAGAAAAAGCCAGTAATCCTTCACCTCTCCCCGAGCGGCGCAATCGAGAGAGTGATGTACGCGCTTCTCGAAAAGGCTGCAGGAGAGCAGGCCGAGGGCAAAAACCCCATTCTTCCCTTGTGGCTCTGCCCGACCCAGGTCCGCCTCTGCCCGGTTTCCGACCAGTATCTCGAGTTTTCGGAAGAGCTTGCGGACAGGCTTGAGAAGCAAAACATCCGCGCCGACATCGAGGACCGTGCCGAGTCGATTTCAAAGAAGGTGCGTAACGCCGAGGTGGAATGGGTTCCGATGATTGTGGTCGTCGGCGAGAAGGAAAAGTCAGGCGAGTTGAATGTCCGGTTCAGAAAGACCGGCGAAACAAAAAAGATGACCGTCGAAGAGTTGATCGCCCACATCCAAAAAGAGACTGAGAGGATGCCGTACCGCCCTCTTCCGGTCCCGAGGCTTCTCTCAAAAAGGGTGGTTTTTGTAGGTTAGCTTTGGAATGGCTTTTTCGAATAGCGCAATCCGATTTAGCTTTTCGTTTTTCTCTCTAGTCAGGAACCCGATTTTTTTGAAAGCTTCGCACCTGCTTTTTCCTTCAATGTAGAGGGCGTAATATTTTCCCATCTGGTAGATTCTTGACTGGACGCCTTCGGTCTCGAGAAGGGACTTTATTGCCCCGAGTTGCCCTTTTTTTCCCGAGACCCTTATCAGCCCTTTTTCCGGGTAGACGGAGCTTTTGCCCTCGAAAAAACCCCTTAGAAAAGCCGCCCTTTTTTCGCCCGTGTCAAGAAGAGATAGAGGGATTTTTTCTTTTTCAAGTGGTGGTGTGAGCCCGAAGCCGAGAAGGAAATTTTTTATTTCGTCTCTCCCCGTCACCGAAACGGCACTTTTTTGGCTCTGTCTGGACACGCTTTTGCCTATTTCAGGCAAAAGCCTTCTCAGAACCGCTGCAAGTTCGGGCCTTTCCGTCTGAAACTCGATTTTGTAGCCGTTTCCCCACTTGAGGGTGCCCGAAGAATACAGAAGGCCGAGAAGAAGAAACCTATTCATAATATATAAACAAAAACTGATTTTTGTATGGGGGATGGCGAATATGTACGCGAACTCAGGGAAGGGGCTGTCGGTAACAAGCTTCCGACATTAATCGACCTCGATCCCGGAAATGTCGCTGACGAGTCCAACCAGATGGACCTCCCTAAGCTCCGCCAGCCCAAAACAGGCGGGCAAAAATCCGAAGGCGGCGACCTTCATCCGAGAATGACAGAAGAGGAGGCGGCCAAAAATATCCTGCGCGAACTAGAATTTCTGCACTCCTCCGGGAAGAATCTGGATGAAATTTATGCGATACTCGAGCGAAAGGGCTATAAGTACCGCCACATAGAGCCGGTTATGCTGGAGTATCTCAGCAGTAAAAAGCAGGGCTTTGGCTTTCCTGCCCAAAAACCATCCCCTGAGCCTGAAAGGAGTCCTGAAAAGAATTTGGAAAGTTCTCCCGAAGAAAGGCTGGCACCTAAATTCGCTTTTTCAAAAAAAGCCCCCGAAGGCGCCGGGGCCAAAACGCCTCCTCAAACTTCTCAACAGGGGAGCCGACAAAGAGCAGGTCGGGAAAATTTCGTCGAGTTGGAGCATCTGAAAAATCCCGCCCCGCAGGAGGAAATGCCCCGGGCCACCACCCCCCCGCAGGCGGACACCCAAAAACCAGCGCCAAAATTTCAGGCAATGCAGGCCACCGACGAGGAGACTATACGGGAGGCACAAGGCGAGTTTGCTCCGCTCTTCGTGAAGGTCGGCAAATACAGAGAAACCATTCAGATTCTTGACGAGCTTGACACGTATCTTCGGTCGATGGAGAAGCTTTTCGCCCTTGTCGGAGAGCTTGAGAAAATCAGGGTTATGAATATATCAACCCTCGAGAAGATGTACAAAAAATCCCTCTCCGCGACCGCACGCCTTTCCGCAGGGCTGCTAAAGCCAAAAGGAATGCACATCGAGGGAAGGGAGGAAGAGAAGGTGGATCTTGCCCGGCTTGACGACGTAATAACCGAACTGAACAAAGAGCTCGGGCTTCTTAGGGAGGAGGTCGAAAAGCTCGGAAAGATGGCCTGATTAGGGGCGCTTTAGGAGATACCGATATTCACAGCACAGCCTAGATATTTTTCCCAAGCAATATGCACGCCTTGCAGACGTCTTTTGAGGAAGGCTCCCCACATATCCTGCAGAATCTGAGTTTTCCCCCTTTTTGCAGGGATTTTTTTACGGGAGGTATGATGAGGTCTGCGAACTTCACGATCTGGAAGAGGGTCCCCGGGTATGTTTCCTCCATCTCATAGAGGCATTTCCTTATAGTTTTTCTGACGGACTCCTTTCCATAGGGGCACTTTTTCTCTCCGAAATACGGCAGGCCAAGTGCGTCGCAGTATGCAAAAAGCTCCTTTTCGGGAATTTCGCGCAGGGGCTTGAGCCGCGGCACGAACGCTTCTATTTTTTTGTTCTCGACCTTTGGCCCAAGGCGCACGAACTTGTCAAGGTTCCCGAAAACGAAGTTCATGAATACCGACTCCGCCTCGTCGTTGAGGTTGAAGCCGAAGACTAGTTTCGTGGCGCCAAGCTCCCTCGCCTTCCTGTTCAGTAGGTCGCGCCGGACAACTCCGCAGTATGTGCAGGCATTCAGATTTGGGTTTTTGGTGATGATTTCGGGAAGGCTTTTTCCAAGC
>JBNGEE010000076.1:0-4174 GCA_049975565.1 Candidatus Aenigmatarchaeota archaeon | reverse complement strand
GCAAAACAGAAGAGGTGAAAAAGAGAATACTTGCCTATTCCGCGGACAAAAACGGGGAGGAAATCTCGGCTAGGGGCGCCGAGATTGTGGAAATGACCGAGCTGAACCGAAAAGTCACCGCCATAAAAGTAATCTGCCGCCTGCCCCGAGACGTGCCGCTCCTAAAGGACGGAATACGCGCGCTAGACGGAGTCCTTCACAAGCGCGAGTATGACATACCTTTCGCGAAGAGGTACGCGCTCGACCGCCGGATAAAATTCCTCTCACCATACGAATTCGAAAATGGAAATTTTCGGGAGCTCAAAGGCGATGAATACCACCCTAAAGTCGCGGCATTTGACATCGAAATCTACAAGCCGACGTTTCGCTCGAAGGAAAACGAGATTATATGCATCGGGCTTTATAGCGAAGACGAGCAGATTGTCTTTACCTGGAAGCCCTCGCACTTCAAAAAAGCAAGGACAGTCAAAGACGAGGCGGAGATGCTGGAAAGATTTTTAGACCTTGCCCAAAACTACGACGTGCTTGTGAGCTACAACGGCGACAACTTCGATTTGCCCTTCATAAAGGAGCGCGCCGCCCACCTGAAGATTGACTGTCCGGTTGTCCTGAGTATGAGAGGCGCAAAGATTAAAGACTGCCTTCACGTCGACTTGTACAACATCGTCGCAAAGCACATCCGCGCGGAGATAAAGACTCGCTCGCGCCGCCTCGACGACGTGGCCAAGTTCTTTTTTGACGAGGGCAAGGCGGACTTCGAAATCGCCGACATCGGCAAGGATGTCTGGGACTCAAATGACCTCAAAAAAATCGGGCGGCTTTTGGAGTACAATCTGCAGGACTGCAGGATCACCTACCTCCTCTCTGAAAAAATCCTGCCCCTCGAGTACAGATTTTCTAACCTCCTCGGTCTCGACCTCTTCGATGTGACCCGAATCGGGTTCTCCCAACTCGTCGAAAGCTATCTCATGAGGCAGGCGGTGGCCGAAGGGATTTTAATCCCAAACAAGCCAAACGACAGGCAGATAGAGGAGCGCCGCAGGCACACTTATATCGGGGGCTACGTGCACAAGCCCGTCCCCGGAATTTACGAAAACATCTCCGTGATGGATTTCAAATCGCTTTATCCCACAATCCTCGTTTCGCACAACATCTCGCCCGACACCCTCGACCCGGAGGGTGAATTTTCGGTGAGGATAAAGCATACGGAGCATCGGTTCAAAAAAAAGCCCGAAGGCTTCATAGTCGGCATCGTTCGCCACCTCATCAAGAGGCGCGCAGAGCTCAAAAAGTCCGGCGTGAAAGGAGTGGACGAGAAGGCGCTAAAGACTCTTGCGAACGCCACCTATGGATACCTCGGCTTTTTCGGCGCGCGGTGGTACTCGAGGGAGTGCGCCGAGTCGATTACGGCTCTCGGCAGGGGCTACATCCAGAACTCGATACTCGAGGCGGAGAACTTTGGGCTTAAGGTGCTCTACAGTGACACAGACTCGGTTATGGTCACCGGCGAAAAAAAGGTTGTCGACAAATTCCTCAAAAAAATCAATTCCGAGCTTACCGGGATTATGGAATTGGAATTTGAGGGGTTCTACCCGAGAGGCGTTTTTGTCGGCGAGGCGGGGCGCGGGACAAAGAAGCGCTACGCCCTCAAAGACGAGAAGGGAAACGTCGAGATAAAGGGATTTGAGTTCGTGCGCGGCGACTGGTCCGAAATCGCGAAGGAGACGCAGATGAAAGTCATCGAGTACGTCCTTTCGGGCGACGGGAAAAAAGCCCTCGAATTTGTAAAGGACACCTGCCGGGAAATCAGGAAGGGCGAAATCCCGAAAGAAAAGCTCGTCATCAGCCGCCAGCTCACAAAGCCCCCGGAGCAGTACGGCACGGCGGCGCCACATGTGAAGGTCGCGCGCGACCTTCAAAACAAGGGCGTAAAAGTCAATGGCGGCTGCCTCATCAAGTACGTCATCACGCGGGAAGGAAAGCTGATTTCAGACCGCGCCAAATGGTGGGAAGACGCGAAAACCTACGACGCGGACTACTATGTCGACCATCAGGTCATCCCCCCGGCGTTTCGGATTTTATCTGTCCTTGGTTACACGAAGGAGGATTTGAAGGGGTGCCAGAGCAGTCTGGAGAGTTTTTAGAGGGGGCGGTGGGTCGAAAATGAAACGAAAATAATCGAGGCGGAAACCGGGATTTTGACAATTGCGGCGAAGTATGGGTTGGAAAAAGCGAAACGGGAGATTGAAAAAATGATTTTGGGCAGATAACTCTTTGGAGTGGAATACCCCCAAGCAGTAGTTATACTTGAGCTACTTACACTTATGAGCCCAATATTGGAGATAATGGCTTGGGTGGCTGTAGTACCGCTAATATTAGGTATTCTCGTAGGTTATGTCATCCGAGGAAAATCAAACATCGATCGGATGTATCAATTGGCGGCACAGATAGTTTCTTGCTTAATCTTTTTTGCAATAGTTTATTTCCTTTTTGAAGTAGGTCTCGTTTACATAGTCCTAACCGATTTGGCTATGCTGGTTGGAATTACTTGGTTAGGTCAAGCAATTCTGCTAATCCCCGCCATTCCATTCTTAATTGGACTCCAAATTGGTGACTATCTTGAGCCAAAGAAGTCTAGGAAAAAATAATCACCCGTTATTTCATATTTCCCCACCAAAATTATACACAAATTCTCCCTGAAGTCGGCGTACAAGCCCGCGGGCTCCCAACCGCAGGCAATAGAACAGCTCATGGCTGGGCTCCAAAAAAGATGAGAATGCAAACTCTCTTGGGCATCACCGGCTCAGGAAAAACATTTTCCGTCTCTAACGTTGTCCAAAGAGTCCAAAAACCGACCCTCGTTCTTGCCCACAACAAGACCCTTGCCGCCCAGCTTTTCACCGAGTTCAAGGAGTTCTTCCCAAACAACCGGGTGGAATATTTCGTCTCCTATCTCAACTACTACCAGCCTGAATCCTACATCCCGCAAAAGGACATTTATATCGAGAAGGACTCGAAAATCAACGACAAAATCGAGCAGATGCGCCTCTCGGCAACAGCATCCTTAATCTCACGCCCCGACACCATTATCATCTCGTCGGTCTCCTGCATCTACGGCCTTGGCGACCCGAAGTTTTACCGGGAACTCGGTTCGAATTAAGAACAGGCGGAAAAATCGGGAGGGAGGGAACTTCTAAAAAAACTCATAAAAATCCAGTTTGAGAGAAACGACATCGAGCTGATGCCGGGGAGGTTTAGGGTTAAGGGCGACACGGTCGACTTCATCCCGGCTTACGGAAAAAACATAATCAGGGTTGAGATGTTTGGCGATGAGATTGAGAGAATAAGGGTAATTGACAAAAGCACTGGCGAAATTATCCAAGATCACACGGCCTTCTATATTTTCCCCGCCCGCCACATCGTGACACCTGAGGAGGAAATCAAAAAGGCGGTCGAGTCAATCAAGGCGGAGCTTGAGGAGCGCCTCCCCGAACTTGACGCTCTAGAAGCCCACCGCCTTAAGCAGAGGACACTCTTTGACCTTGAAATGCTTTAGGAGACGGGCTACTGCAAGGGAATCGAAAACTACTCGCACCACTTCGACGGGCGAAAACCCGGAGAGCCGCCCTACTGCCTGCTCGACTGCTTCCCAAAGGATTTCCTGATGATAATTGACGAGAGCCACCAGACCCTCCCTCAGGTGAGGGGAATGTACTCCGGCGACTATTCGAGAAAAAAGACTTTGATAGATTACGGGTTTCGCCTCACCTCCGCCTTTGACAATCGGCCGCTAAAGTTCCACGAATTCGAGAAGTTTCTGCAAAACGCGGTTTTTGTCTCGGCGACGCCGGGGGATTATGAACTTGCGAATTCTTCCCAGTTAGTTGAGCAGATTATCAGGCCGACCGGGCTTGTCGACCCTCCGCTCGAGGTCCGCCCGATAAAGGGTCAGATTGACGACGTAATCGGCGAAATAAAGAATGTGGTTGAGAGGGGCGAACGCGCCCTTCTGACGACCCTTACAAAGAAACTGGCAGAGGAATTGACCGATTTTCTCGCCTCAAGGAAAATCAGGACAAAATATTTGCACTCCGAAATCGAGACAATCGAGAGAACTGAAATCATAAGGGAGATTCGGCTCGGAAAGTTCGATGTGCTGGTTGGGATAAACCTG
>JBNGEE010000075.1:0-4241 GCA_049975565.1 Candidatus Aenigmatarchaeota archaeon | reverse complement strand
CATTTGTATGGCTTAAGTAGTCTTTATCCATTACAAAAACTTTTCCAGAACCTTATGTGAAGCCCTTAGCTAAGGGATCAAAAGGAGCAGGGGTTCGTAAATAGTTTTCGTGGCCGCCGCCCTACTTAAAAATTCGCCCAAACTTAGATATGGAGCTGGACAAAATAGCCATTGACAATTACAAAAAGGCGGGCGCCATCGCCAGAACAGTCAGGGAGGAGGCTAAAAAAATGGTGAAGCCGGGCCTGCCCCTAATCGAGCTTGCGGACGCCCTCGAGAAGAAAATCCGGGAGGCCGGAGGCGTTCCGGCGTGGCCGGTCAATATCAGCATAAATGAAGTCGCCGCGCACTACTCCCCCTCCAAGGACGACGAGTCGAAAATCAAAGAGGGCGACCTCGTGAAAGTCGACATCGGCGTGGCGATTGATGGCTACATAGCGGACACTTCCGTTTCGGTTGCCCTGGACGAGAACGACCAAGTGCTCGTCGAGGCCGCGGAAAAGGCGCTCGATGAGGCGATAAAACTCGTAAAGCCGGGCGCGGACGTGGCAGACATCTCCGCAAAAATCGCGGAGGTGATTTCGGACTTTGGGGTAAAGCCCATCGTGAACCTCACAGGCCACGGCCTTGACCAGTACGTTATCCACACCGAGCCCAAAATCCCGAACCACGCGGGCGAATTCCATTACATTCTCGAGGAGGGCGAAGTCATCGCGATAGAGCCGTTCACCACAAGGGGCAGGAATTTCATCAACGAAAGCGACTTTGACAGGGCTTTGACATACACGCTTGCCGAGGAAAAGCCCGTGCGCTCGCCGGAAGCCAGAAAGGTCATTCAGGAGGTGCGCGACAGGCGGGGGATGCCTTTTACAAACAGGTGGCTGAGCCTTGGAGGCATCAAGCTGAGAATCGCCATGAAGGAACTCACAGACAGGGAGTGCATTCACGCTTACCGGATTTTGAAGGGCGACTCGAAAATCGCGCAGGCCGAGCACACGGTTTTGGTGCTAAAGGAGCCGATTGTGATTACGAGATAGACCAACCCCTTAAACTGCTTTTGCGGTTTTCAGGCTAATTTTTCGAGGTAAACTTGCGCATAGTCCTTGACCCCCACAAAATTCGGGAAAAAGGACATAATCCATGCACAAGCCGCAAGCACCCATTCCCAAATAGTCCATACCGCCAGATAGGCTCATAATAGCACTCTTGGGCGAATATATTGTTTCTGCTTATGCACTTCTCTCGGCATCCCCTTCAATATAATCCTCATCTTCCCGGAAGTCCATCTCCTTTTCCCCCTCGACATCTTCTGCGTCCTCGAGGTATTCCTGCTCTTCGACAAGCTTGCCGTCGTCGGGCTCTTCGGGAAATCCAAAAAGGCGCGGCTTTTTCTTTTTTGGGCGCGGCAGGCCCCCGTCTTCCTCATCTTCATCCTCGCCGTCAATGTCAAGGGGCGTTTCCATGAAGCGCTCGAGGTTTGCATTTTCAGGCTTGTGGCCGAAGTAATCCTCAAATAGTTTCGTGACTTTCAGCAGCTTCGTCCGCCCCTCCCTTTTCGCGGAGATAAGCCCGCGCTTTTCGAGCTCGTGGGCGTACTCGTAGGTCCTGTTTCCCATCGTGTTCACGAGCGCCGACTGCTTGAGCGGGCCCTTGAACGCGATAATCGAGAGCGCCTTCACGAGACCTGGGGAGAGGTCGCGGTAGGGGGAGAGCTGCTTTACCCTATGTACGACATCCGGGTTTATGATGAAGTGCCACGACTGGTTCGCCTCGATTAGCTTTATTCCCGACTCCTCGCCGTACTTTGCCCTCAATTCTTCCATAAGCTCAAAAATCTCGCCTGACGAGCAGTCGGCGATTCCCATAAGGTCCTCCATCGGCACCGGGCCTGATGAGAGAAACAGGGCCGCCTCAACCGTCTTTTTCTTCATAACTCATTATATCCTTAATTGTTAAAATATGGCGGCATGGCACCTTAAATGCCCCGCCAAATGCCATATGAAATGCTTTACCTCGGGTTTTTCGGGGTGGCAACTATCCCGCCAAGGCCTGCGGCCGCAATCTGGTGGATGATTCCAGCGACCATGTTCGCCACATCCTGCACCTCCCCGACGTTTATTTCTAGTTTCTTTGGCTCGATAATTTCGATGGAGCTTGGGCCGTAGGAAATCGACACCGCCATCAGGGTCTTTAGGTCCTTTACCATCGCGCCGATTTCTGCGACCTGCGAATATGCCTTCTCGACGCCCTTCATAGGCTTTTCGACCTCCTCGACATCGCTCAGGTCCGCCTGGAAGACAAAAACGTCCTTTACCCTCCTGAGCTTTCCGACGTGCTCCTCAAGGCTCTTTTTTGTAATTTCCGGCTCCACCCCAAGCACCTCAAAACTCATCTCGACATTCATCCATTTCTGGTCCTTCAGGTCCCCGATTTTCTCCTTCACATCCGCGTCCATAAGAGAAGTCGGGGAAAGGATTTAAAGCGCCAAAAAGGGAAATATATTTTGTTGCGGTTAAATTATGGAGGAGGTGGCTGCAAAGGACCTCAACAAGAACCTCAAGAGCTACCAAAAAAAGTGCGTGATTATTGATGTGAGGAGCCCCGAGGAGTACGGGGAGGAGCACATCGGCGGGGCGGTGAATATCCCGCTCGAGGAGATTCCTGACCGTTTGGGTGAACTTGACAAGAAAAAAGAATTGATTTTGGTCTGTTTGAGCGGCCTGCGCTCCAGAAAGGCGATTCCGCTCCTCGAGGAGAACGGATTTAAGGCAACTATCGTGAAGGGTGGAATGATCGAATGGCGGCGCGCTCTTGGCCCTGCTTATTTTGCCCAGATGGCGGGGGAAGGCGGAGAGGATTAATTTCCGGGAAGTCTCCAAGTAAGCCAGGGTTTTGAAGTTCGGTATTCAATTGCTTCTTTAATCAGAGTTGGATATTCCAAAAATGAGAAATATAGTGCCTCTAATTCCAAAGGAATTTCCCCTCCAAGTGAGGTTCTGGGGAAGAAAAGTTCCGTGGTGTCTTCATCAACTTTGATGAGCATCCCTTGTAGATAAGCGTAATTTGCCAAGCGCTCAACACAATCACCGAGGTGAATGCCGCCCAGTATTAATTCCTCTATATCACTCAGAGGAATTTTCAATTGAGATAGGATGAATCTCTCCTCAGGATAAACCCACGTTTCTTTGTTTCCGTTCCAAGAAATTCCCGTGGTCAGGAAATTATCCTCTTTTCTGGCACCTACATAAGGGGAAAGCAGAGAATAATTGGGACCTGAGTCTTCCCAAAAATCTGCGCCCATAAGCCAATTTATGCCATATCCGGAGTACCTATACAGGTGGTCAATTATTTGCCAAGATTATTGGCATCGCAACCTTTTCTTTTCCAGCCGAAAGAGAGGGTCTCCGCATCACAATAGCCCGCCTCCGGATACATAAATAAACACTGTTTCATAATAACAATTTAAGAAATAATTTAAAAATGCAGGGGGGGAGATACTCGTTCACCTGAACTTCCCCATTTTTGGCAAGCCGTGCTGGAACGGCACCTCCATTCCTTCGGAATGAAGGTTTTCGCTAATATTCCCGCGAAGCGGGTATCTGCTTCTTTGGGGTTGTTAGACCTTTCTTCGCAAGAAAGGGATGACTTCGAACTCCCGAACCGACTAACAGACAGGGTCCTTAGCCCTGCGCCTTTTTCTGTTTGCTTTTCAAGTCCCTTGGGGATAACATCCGCGAAGCGGAATTTTGTTTTTCTTTGGGGTTGTTAGACCTTTCTTTTTTCAAAAAGAAAGGGATGACCAGACTTGGCTACCCCTGCATAAAATAACATACTTTAAAATTATTCAAATAGCCTTGCCTGCATCAGGGGGATAGGGTAGGCGTCGCCGAGGGAGAAAATCCTGGCAAGGCCATCCCCTTCAAGATTTAAGACAGCGACAGTTGGGTGGACCTAATCCCCGGTGCCACGGATTGGCACCTTGAAGTGGCCGGGGTTTATGTTGGTGGTTTTGCCCACCTGCCGAATATACGGCTTGTGGGTGTGCGCGGATAGCACTATATCATAGACTCCTGATTTGACAAGGTCCTCTGTGACTTCCCGTTTGTCGCCGTGGTAAAGGCTCATTAGGATGCCTTCGATGTCGACTGAGTACGGGCCCTCCCTGTATTCTATTTCATAGCCCGCCTCGTTTTTTCTGCCCCTCGGAAACTTCTCCCATTCCCCGTCGTGGTTGCCCCGGA
>JBNGEE010000074.1:0-4281 GCA_049975565.1 Candidatus Aenigmatarchaeota archaeon | reverse complement strand
AGATACCACTAAAAAGAGACTATTAAGCTTTAAACCGCGCCTATTTTCTCGAGAAACTTCTGGGGGTTTGCGCTGTACTCCGCGAGGTACTTGCCGACGGCGATATAGTCGAATATCTTGTTTTCCGCAAGCCACTCGAGCACCTTTGCCTTGTCGCAGATGTCCTGGTCGATGTCTTTCCTGTCCCTGCCTATCCTGTCCATTATTTTTTTGAGTACCACCGAATGCCCGACTATCTCGAACTCGTCGGTTTTCGGGTTCCACTTCGCAACCGTGTTTGTCAGCGGCCGCCTTTTGTCATAGTTCATCCCCGCAATCTCCTCGATGGAGGTTATTCTCCTGACCATCTTTTCCCCCCGTTTCACCCTCGAAATGAACACGACAATGTCGAGAATCTCCAGAAGCGTCGGAGGAAGGTCGATTGGAGGTGTTATGAGCCTATCTATAAGGGTTTCCATGGACTCGGCGTGGATTGTCGCAAGACCGGGGTGGCCTGTCGCCATGGACTGGAACAGGACAAACGCCTCCTTGCCCCGAACCTCACCCACGACAATCCGGTCGGGCCTCTGCCTAAGGCTTTCTTTCAAAAGGTCAAAAAGGGTGATGCTGCCCTTCCCCTCGACGACCTCCCTTGCGACTTCAGGAATCCAGTTGGGGTTTGGGAGCTGAAGCTCGCCTGTGTCCTCGATGGTCACGATTTTGTCCTGGGGCTTCACGAGCATGGCAATTGAGTTGAGAAGGGATGTCTTTCCGCTCGCGGTTCCGCCGGAGACCAGAATCGACCTGCCGTTCTCGAGCGCAAACCAGATATAGGCGGCGAGCTTGACATCGCAGGTGTTGTAGAATATGTGGGTTATGGGCGTGAAAGGCTCGGTGCTGAATTTCCTTATCGTGAAGTTGCTCCCCCTTCTTGCAATGTCAGTCGCGAGCGTCGCCTGCACCCTGCTGTTGTCCGAGAGAATTCCGTTTAGGAGCGGATGCGCCATCGAGATGTCCTTTCCGCATCTTTGCGCGAGCTTCATTACAAAAGAGTCGAGCTCGTCCCAGTCGTTGAAGACAACATTAGTCTTGATGTTGCCGAACCGCGGGTCCCTGTGGACTATGTAAATCTGTGTGTCCACGCCGTCGCAGGATATGTCCTCGATGTTGTCGTCGTGCATCAGGGGGTCGATTTTCCCGTACCCTAGAAAGTCCCTGTAGACATAGTACCTTATCACCTTAATCATCGTCGGCGGAAGTTCGATCTTGAGGTACTCAAGCGCGTCATCGATTTTCTTGTAGAGATAGTTTCGCGCCTCGTACCGTTTTACTGCCGCAAAGTCTATGTCAATCTTTTCCCGGATGAATTCCTTTATTTCCTCCATCAGCCCGATTTCGTTTTTTCCGACCTTGGGCTCCACAACCATATAGCGAAGCTCATTTCCTTCGCCGTCCCAGAATATGTGGGCATAGGAAAATATCTCCTCATTTCTCTGCGGCTTTCTGGGCTCAAGCGGGTACTTTATGTTTATATCGCGCAATTTCTCCTTCTTGAAATGAATGTCTTTTGGCTTTATGTTAGTCTTGATGTTCGGGAAGGGTATGCCCGAAAGCCTCGTGAGTTTTTTCTTCTCCTTTGTCTCCCCGGGGAAGGGAAAGCCAAAACCGCCCGCTCCGCCCATGCCAAACCCCGCGCCGGGACGCCCTGTGAGGAGTACGTCGTTTATGAGATTCGAGAGGTCTAGGGGGGAAAGGGGTTTGCCCTTTTTTGCCGCTTCCCTGAGCAACTCCATCAGGAGCGCCTTTTGCACCCCGGTCATCTTAGCAAGCGTCTTTTTCTGCTCGGCAGTCGGCTCGATACCCAGCCTCTTTAGTAACTGCTCGACTGTGGATGCCTCGTCCAGTTTTCTAGGCATGTAATTTATGACTATCGGGCTTCTTCGGAGGAGGAACTCCTTATGGCTCTCGATTTTTATGGGCTTTGTTTTTCGCACCCTCCTTTTGATGACTACTTTTGCCATTATCTTGCAAGCACAGCCGTGTTGTTCCGGTGGTAGATTGTGAAATACCTTCCGCTGCTCGTCACGAATCCCTCCATGGTTTCGTTGAAGAAAATCACGGGCATCCTCGCGTATTCCCCGGTCTCGAAGTTCGCGATTTCGATTGAGTTGCCCTCAAGCTCAATCGTGTACCGGTCTTCGGAAAGCCTCTCGGGGAGGTCGACGGAAAGCGAGCAGTCCGCAAACTGCGAGCAGAGGTGGTTTTTGGTTATAGCCATGGAAAGTATGTCGCCCATCAGAATGTACTGCTCCTTTTGGGTCTGGGATTTCATCGAGCCGGTCGTAAACGAGATTATTCCTGCCACCGAGAATATGACGGCGGCGGTAATTCCAAATATCAGCAGTTCGTTTATTATGCGGTACTGGCCCTTCATAACATTAGAGAAGGTCTATTTTAATAATAGTGCTCGTGACGTTCCCGCGGGTTTCCCCGACCTTGGTTATGAGAAGCCTCGAGTTCTCGCTTCCGGTGATTGTCGCGTTGTATGATGTGGCGATGTCCCTCACATAGGTTATCCCGTTTGCCGTCAGGTTCCTGTAGGTCAGGCTGTATCTTGTCAGGGCGTAGTTTCCTTCGGACTGTATCACCTGCGCGCCGATTACTGAGTAGCTGTCATCGCCCCACTTTCCTTCGTCGAGGTCGCAGTTCCGGGTGAAACATATAAAACCACCTATCGAGTATATGCTTCCCGAGGTCTCTAGTCCGAATTCTACCCTGTCCCTCACGGGGTCTACCGTTATCTCGCCGGGGATGTTGAAGTATATCTCCTCGCTGCCACCGCTTTTTGACACCTCGTCGATTTTGTTGTCAAGCTCCCTGAGAAAGGTTTCTGCGGCATAGAGGTCTGTCTTTCCCACGTTTTTTTGCATCATCGGCATCCCCCACTGGTAGGCGATTCCCGTCACCGCCGCAAGAACCCCCACGATAAGAATGGTTGACATTAGCGGGGCAATGCCCTTCAGCTTAGAATTCCTTCCAGAGGATTTGAGGCGGCCAAAGGCGGCAATAATGGAAGTGCCCATAATTAATGTTTTATTTAATAGGATATTTAAACGGGGATTTATCCGAAAACCTGCCTAATTTATTTCTTTCAGACATCTGTTATGGGAAAGGAAAAGACGAGGAAAATGAGGGGCAAAAAGACCTTCGGCTACGGCTCGAAGAAAAAGCACCGGGGCAAGGGCTCGCGGGGCGGAGTCGGGTTTTCGGGGTCAAAGGGCCACAAGATGCAAAAAATCCTCAAAGAGCATCCTGACCATTTCAATCATATGAAACTCAAGAAGAGAAAAACCGCGAACGCCATAAACGTCGGCGGCCTTGAAAAACTCGCCGGAAAGGAGAAGGAAAAGGCGCTCAACCTCTCGGCGATGGGCTACGACAAGCTTCTGGGCAGTGGCGAGACCAAGTTCAAGGGCAAGGTCACGATCGCCAGATGGAGCAAATCGGCTGAGGAAAAGCTCAAAGCCGCAGGGTGCGAGCTGGCTGAGGCATAGCGCCGCCAGAAGGCAATTATTAATTTAATTGAACTATTTTAATGGACTTTTTGAACAAGCTGCCCGGAGTAATAAACCCGAAAAGCAGGCTTAACTTCAAGCTGAGGCTGAAGTGGACTGTGTTTGTGCTTATCCTTTTCTTCATGATGGGCGAAACCCCTCTTTACGGGGTAGCCGACCAGACCTACGAGTATTTCAAGAACATTTCCGTGCTTTTGGGCTCCGAGTTCGGGACACTTGGAACACTGGGTATCGGCCCGATTGTTACCGCATCCATTCTTTTGCAGGTGCTTGTGGGGTCGAAAATCCTCTCCTGGGACCTCAACACCCGCGAGGGCAGGGCGAGGTTTCAGGGCACCCAAAAGATTGTGGCGATTATTTTCTGCTTCCTCGAGGGCTTCGCATTTGTGATGTTTGGCGCGGTCGGGGCGACAAGCGCCGCCCTCGTGCCTGTTGTGGCGCTCCAGATTGCGCTTGGCGGACTTTTAATCCTGTTTTTGGACGAGGTGAGCACAAAATGGGGACTTGGGCCCGGCGTTTCCCTTTTCATCGCCGCGGGCGTGTCAAAGACGATTTTTGTAAGGCTTTTCTCGCCCCTTGAGATGGGCGAGCCGTATGTCGGCGCAATCCCAAGCCTCCTTGCAAACCTTTCAATCGGAAACATCGCCCTTGTTGTGTTCTTCCTTACTGCGATTCTCGCCACAATTGCGATTTTTGCCCTATCTCTTTTCGCCCAGTCGATAAAGGT
>JBNGEE010000073.1:0-4295 GCA_049975565.1 Candidatus Aenigmatarchaeota archaeon | reverse complement strand
ATTCTCTTGCCTTTCTTGGCCTCCCCGCCGGGGTGGATCCGCAGCCACTCGATTTTGTCCATGAGGTAGCTTGGAAGAACGCTCATGATGTCTTTCATGGTTAAGATGCCGATTACCTCCTTTTTCTCCAAATCGACCACGGGCAGCCTCGTAATCTTGTTTCGAAGCATCTTGTCGGACGCGTGAATAAGCTCGTCTTCGGGGGAGACAAACATGATGGGGGTCGTGACAAGGTCCTTTGCCTTTGTCGAGGACAGCTTTCCCTTGGCAACGGCCTTTCTTACTATGTCCCTTTCCGTGATGAGTCCGACGAGCTTTTCGTTATCGTCGACGACGAGCACGTTTCCGACCCGAAACTCAGACATAGTCTTTGCCGCATCTTTTATTGTGGCGTCAGGGCCGATTTTTGCAAGCTCTGTTGTCATCGCGTCCTTTACCTTGAGCCTTTTTCCGAAACCAGGGATTCTCATAACTAACCTCAGTAAATATTAAACCTTTACTTTTCGGCCTGCGCGGGCGTCGGATTGGCCGGGAAGTCCGGCTATCGCACTCAGGCCGGATTTCTTGGTAAATAACTAAAATTCCCTATATTTTATGGACCTGAAGGCAGTTGCGGTAAAATGGCAGAAGAGGTGGGAAGAGGACAGGATTTTCAAATCAACCGAGGACCCGAAAAAGCCCAAATATTACTGCCTTGAGATGTTTCCGTACCCTTCAGGCAAGCTTCACATGGGGCATGTGAGGAACTACTCGATAGGCGACACTTTTTCAAGGTACAAGCGGATGCGGGGCTTTAACGTGCTCTACCCGATGGGATACGATGCGCTCGGCCTGCCTGCTGAAAACGCGGCCATAAAGAACAAGACCCACCCGAGGGGCTGGACAATGAAGTGCATCGAGGAGATGAAGGGGCAGCAAAAAGCGATGGGGCTCTCATACGACTGGGACCGGATGGTCGCGACATGCAGCGAGGACTACTACCGGTGGTGCCAGTGGATATTCCTCAAATTCCTCGAAAAAGGCATTGCCTGCAGGAAAAAGGCACCCATTAACTGGTGCCCGAAGTGCGGAACGGTGCTTGCAAACGAGCAGGTCGAGCAGGGGAAGTGCTGGAGGTGCGGCACCGAGGTTGAGATCAAAAATCTTGAGCAGTGGTTCTTCAGGATTACTGACTACGCGGAAGAGCTTCTTGATGACATAGAAAAGCTTGAGGACTGGCCGGAAAGAGTAAAGATAATGCAGAAAAACTGGATTGGCAAAAGCCACGGCACGATGGTCGATTTCAGGCTGGCGGATAGCGACGGCATTCTGCCCGTATTTACCACGCGCCCCGACACCCTTTACGGGGTTACGTTCCTTGTGATGGCGCCCGAGCACCCGAAAGTCCCGGAACTCGTTGAGGGAACCGATTTTGCCGAGAGCGCAAAGAAATTCATCTCAAAAGTCGTGCTTCAGGACAAGTTTGAGCGGACAGACGAGGAAAAGGAAAAGGAGGGCTTTTTTACAGGAAAATATGCCATAAACCCTCTTACAAATGAGAAAATCCCGATTTACCTTGCGAATTTCGTGCTTCTTGACTACGGAACCGGAATCGTGATGTCGGTCCCCACCCACGACCAGAGGGACTTTGAGTTCGCCAGAAAATATAATATCCCTCTTAAGGTCGTAATCAGCCCCGGAAACTTCAGGCTTGAAGCCGAAAAGATGATTCAGGCTTACACAGGGGAAGGGACGCTTGTAAACTCGGGGGAGTTTGATGGGATGAATAATATTGACGCCATAGAGTCGATTTCAGAGTTCCTTGAGAAAAACGGCTGGGGAAAAAGGACTGTGCAGTACAAGCTCCGGGACTGGCTGGTGTCCCGGCAGAGATACTGGGGCTGCCCTATTCCGATAATATACTGCGAAAAGTGCGGGGCGGTCCCTGTGCCTGAATCTGACCTTCCGGTAAAGCTTCCTGATGACGTCGATTTTACGGGGGAAGGAAACCCACTGAAGACCTCAAAAACATTCGCTTCGGTAAAGTGCCCTAAATGCGGTGCAAAAGCCCGAAGGGAAACAGACACTATGGACACATTTGTCGACTCGTCATGGTACTTTTTCAGGTACTGCTCACCGAAATACGCCGAGGCACCTTTTGACACCAAGGCCGCCGATTACTGGATGCCCGTAGACCAGTATATTGGGGGGATAGAGCACGCAATCTTGCACCTTCTTTACGCGCGGTTTTTTACCAAGGCCCTGAGGGATATCGGTCTTACGAAAGTGTCCGAGCCTTTCAGCAGGCTTTTATGCCAGGGGATGGTCCTAAAGAACGGCACGAAGATGTCAAAGTCTCTTGGTAATATCATCCACCCCGGAGAGATTATCGACAAATACGGCCCCGACACCGCGCGGCTTTTTATCCTCTTCGCCGCGTTGCCCGAAAAGGAGCTTGAGTGGTCGGACAAAGGAGTCGAGGGCTCGTATCGGTTCCTCCACAAAACCGCAAACCTGCTCAGGGAGAAATACTCGACCCGGGCGTTCGGGTTTGAGGGCCTTTCTAACAGGGACAAGTTCATAATCGGAAAGATGCATAAGACTATAAAGAAAGTCACGCAGTATATCGAGGAGTTCAGGCTGAGCCTTGCCATCGGAGCGATAATGGAATTCGTAAACGCGGTCTACCGCTACATTGAGGAGGAGTATGAGCCCAGAGTCCTTGGCGGGCTTATCAAAAACACCGCCCTGATGCTTTCGCCTTTCGCCCCTCACCAGGCCGAGGAGATGTGGGAGCGGATGGGAAACTCCACCTATATTTCTCTTCAAAGCTGGCCTGAATATGACGAGTCCCTGATTGACGAGGAAGCCGAGGCGAGCGAGGAGATGCTTGGACGGACAGTTCAGGACATCAGGATAGTCAAGGAACTTGCAAAGCTCGGGAAACTTTCAAGTGTCCGGATTTTCGTGTCCGCCCCATGGAAATACGACTTCGTGCGCCTGCTAAAGGAGCAGCTTGAAAAGACCCAAAACCCCGGCGAAATCCTAAAGGAGGTTATGGCCACAGACCTGAGGACGTACGGCCGGGAGATTACGAAGATGGTTCCAAGATTAGTCAAAGACACGAAGAAGCTTCCTGTGGTCGTTTTGGCACAGGAGCAGGAATACTCCGCGCTTGAGGATATTAAGGGCAAGCTTGAGGAGGAATTCGGGTGCGCGGTCGATATTATAAAGGAGCAGGATTCAGGTGAGGCGAAGGCAAAACAGGCCTTCCCGGCAAAGCCCGCAATTTTGGTAAATTGAGCAAACCATGCGGCCCGGCAAATTCGGCATTGTCGTCGAGTGAAGTTATCGCTTTTGCCGGCCTGACTTCGGGCGGACTATGTATAGCTCGCGCCAACTCAGCAGATTATACCTTAACACAAACAAAAATCAAGAAAATTTTTTAGGAAGACCCGTTCTCGGGGTTGTGCCCGAGCAAAACCATCTTCTGGAACTCATGAATCTTTCTGCAGCCTTCTATGCACTTTTCGGTCATCTCGCCAAATTCCTTCCGGTTTATTATCCCGTCCATCTGGAGCAGAAGGACTTCCTCAGTAAGGGGAAGGTACGCAATCGGTAGGTCCACATCTCCTTCTGTGTCCTCCTTTCCGGCGACGTCAAGAATAGCCTCGCCTTCGACCTTTCCGGCGGCGCAGCTTGCCACAAGGTCCTTCATCGGTATGCCCGCGGCGGTCAAAGCAAGAGACGCCGCGTTTATCGCCGCGCACCTTGTGGATGCGTCCGCGCACAGTATCTCAATGTTTATTAGGATTTTGCTTCTTGGCATGTCTTCGAGAAAAACCGCGCTTTCAAACACCCTTTTTATCAGGGTCGAGATTTCGATGTTTCTCCTCGAAAAGCCCGGTCTGTTTCTCTCGTCAGTCGCGAAAGGCAGCATCTGGTAGTTGACCTCAATTATCGCCCGGTCGCCCTTCTCCAAAAACGCCGGGTAGACTTCCATCGGCCCGTAGACGGTGGCAATCGCGATTGTCTCGCCCATCCTAAACATCGCCGAGCCGTCGGCGTTCTTGACCGGGTTAATGTTCCCCTTAAGCTCTCTTAGCTCTTCCAGTTTTCTTCCATCAAACCTTATTCCCTTATTAATCAGTGCCATCTTTCTTCACCTCAACATCCAGCATCTCCGTGATGCGGCTTGTCAGCCCCGGAATGTGCGCCTCCCGCTCGATTTTCTGTATTGCTTTGGCGGCGAGGTCGGTATTTTGGCCCTCTATCCATATCATGCCGTTCTGGCCGGTCCTTATGCTGCAACCGGT
>JBNGEE010000072.1:0-4312 GCA_049975565.1 Candidatus Aenigmatarchaeota archaeon | reverse complement strand
GACGCAGGTAGACGACCTTCTTACAAGCGAGACGATGACTGAGGGGGCATATAAGTCTATGCTCAAGACGCTCGGCGATACCGAAAGTGCAGGGATGTATAAGGCATCCGCGGAGTACCTCGGAAAGGACATTGACGAAAAAATTTCCGCGCTCAAAAAACTGGAGGGCTTTGGAAATACCGAGGAAAAATACCTTAAGGGCCTCTTGCAAAAAATGGGTGATGGAGAAAAACTGACAGACACAGATGTCCGGCTCGTGGCGAAACTGACTTACGACCCCTCGACAGGAACCCCAGTTAAAGGGTTGGAAACTTTCAACAGTGTGGTCGAAAACACGCAGGCGATAGGCAAAAACATGGACGAGATAAACCTCCTCTCAAACAATCTTCTCGATGACGGAGTTCTTCCTTCGCTTTCCTTGGGGGGAACCGCCTTGACAGGCCCGCAACCTATTTCATACACAAGGGCTTTTGTCTCGGCCGCGGACTCGAGCAGGCTGAGCATACCAACCTTCACGACTTACGCCCGCCTCATGGGGGCCAAGGGATTTGCGAGCAGGGCGGGGCAGATTGCGGTCCAGAGAGAGGGCCGCCTGATAATGACCTCCTACGGCGCCTCCTACATCGTAAACAACGCCATCATCTCGCCGCTTGATTTCGCCAACTACAAGTTCTACCCATGCTCTGACCACGCGCTTTGCATGAAGTCGGCGGTCGAGCCGGCGATACACATCTACCCGCTTGAGGACTGCGAGGCGGTCGGGGTAAATTATATTGAGCTTGAAAAGACCCCTGAGGGAAAAGACCTCTCCGACAAGTTCGTTTCGGGGATAAACACTATGGGCGACTTTGTCACCGGCGCGAAATCGACCTCGAAGTTCTACACCGCAAGCCCGTGCCACGGGAAGATGAGGATAGAAAAGACCTTCTGCGACTGCAGCTACGCCGAGCTTCCTTATGTCGACTTTTCGGCAAGCGATGTTTATCAGGTCAAGTGTTTCATAGAAGATGTAAATGGAGAGAACAAAATCAATTGTAGCCTTGACCTGAATCGGACATATATGGGCGAATATGGCGAGGTTGAGCATATAAAGAGGTTTTATGTTTCCAGCGCGAATTTTGAAGATGAGGGCGACCATAATGACGTGACCTTTGACATGAAAAGCCACATTCTGGATACCGAGGGTATTGACAGTCTGGCAAGGGATTATTACGGCGACCTATATAGAGAGTACAAAGCAAAATACGAAGCAAATGAGGGTGATGAGTGGGAAGACTGGAAAGAGGCGTTTACCTGCACCGATTCGGTCGTAAACTGCGCGGCAGGGGAAGAAATAATCTGCGACCCGATAGCGCTTCCCGCGATTCCTTTCCATTACTCGACCTGCGAGGGTGCAAGCAGCATGTGGCTCAAGTGCGAGGAATGGGAGAAAAGCGGGGACGCCGTCCTCGAAAAGGAGGGGCTTGAGGGGAATGAGAAGGTGCCCGCGAATGAGTGGTGCTGCCTGAAATGGGCGATAACGAACAGCACGGATTTCGGCAAGACGGACAAAGCCGCCACCGACCTGATAAGATTACAAAGCTGCGAGGAATATAATACTATTAGAACAGGAGATATTAGGGGCTATGTTGATAAAAGGCTTAAGGTGGCACTTGGAATCACCCCCATTGAAGAGTACATACCAGAGGATATCGGGTCTGAGGAAACACCTGCCGGAGAGGAGGCCGAAGCCGAGCCCTTAAGGCTTCAGGATTTGGGAATCTTAACCTCCCCAGAAGGAAAAACCGATTATTATGAAAAGGTGCAGGGCAACATAACTCTTGCAATACTGGAAAGGTCAAAAATAACCCTGCCCAAAAAGAACGAAAATGGCGATGAAATCGACCCGAACTTCCCTAGCGGCACTTCGGGAGAGACTCTGGGCATGCTCTACTGGTACAACCTTCCTTCCGTAGACACCACGGAATGCCTAAAAATTAGCTACATCGCCGAAGAGGGCGGAAAAGACACTACAAAGGGCTTTTGCTACACCTCCCCAACTTCATGGGCCGACGTGAAGTACGGCGGCTGGATGCTCGCGGCGACGGCGGCGGATATCGGGATAGAGGCCGCTATGGGGATTATTACCGGCGGCGGGACAATGGCTTCGGGCGTTGGCGCGTTTACGAGCTGCATGGCCGGAAACCTTGTCATGTGGTACGGCATGAACGCGATATCGAAGGAAAAGCAGGATAACTACTGGCCGAATAACATTTATTTCCCAAGTTACTTTACATAGTCCCAACCAGCCGACCCTATATAAGCTTCCTGTTCCCAAACCAATTTACTTATGCCAAAAAGTACTTTATTCTTTATCCGTTCCAATTTATGGGCTACACTGTTACGCCGTGGGAGGTCAAGGGAAACATAGACTACGATGCCCTCATAAAGGAGTTTGGGGTGTCAAAAATCGCCTCCAGAGAATCCAGAACCACACCGGAGAGCTTCACCCGTTTCTTCGGAGAAACATATTTTTCGCACACAGGGACCTTAATTTTATCTTGGACGAATATGAGAAGGGAAACAAATTTTTTCTCTACACAGGCAGGGCGCCTTCGGGAAACACCCATATCGGCCACCTCGTGCCGTGGATGTTTACGAAGTGGCTCCAGGATAAGTTTGGGGTGGAGCTCTATTTCCAGTTCCCGGACGACGAGAAATTTCTCTTTAAGCCCAACCTGACTCTCGAGGACACGAAAAAGTACACTTATGAGAACATGCTTGACGTTATCGCTCTTGGCTTCGACCCAAAAAAGACCGTCTTTCTCGTGGACACGGTTTATGCGAATCTTATGTATCCGCAGGCGCTGCGCGTCGCAAAGAAGATTACTTTCTCCACGGTGAGAGCTACTTTCGGGTTCACGAACGAGGCCAACATAGGAAGCATTTTCTACACGGCGATGCAGGCCGTTCCCGCATTCCTGCCCTCGGTCCTGAAAAAGAAAAACACCCCCTGCCTGATTCCGCACGCAATAGACCAGGACCCGCACTTCAGGGTTTCAAGGGATGTCATACCAAAGTTAGGCTATTACAAGCCGGCATCCATCCAGTGCAGGTTCCTTCCCGGGCTTACGGGGATGGCCACAGATGGAAAAATGTCGGCCTCCGACGAAAGGACCGCAATTTACACAACCGACGACCCCAAAACCGTGAAAAACAAAATCAACAAATACGCTTTCTCAGGAGGCCAGCCTACAATTGAGGAGCACCGCCGCCTCGGGGGCAACCCCGACATCGACGTGCCTTACCAGTGGCTCACTTTCCTTGAGGAGGACGACAAAAAGCTAAAGCAGATTTACGATGAGTACAGGTCAGGAAAGATGCTGACAGGCGAGCTTAAGGCGATCCTTATCGAGAAGCTAAGCGCATTCCTTGCGGTTCATCAGGCGAAAAGGGAGGAGGCGAGAAAAAGGATTGGCGAGTTTATGCTCGAAGCAGATTAGTCCAAAATCCTAAAAACCAAAAATCAAATGGCCTTATTTGCTTTCGTACACTTCAGCGAATACTGTCATTGCGGTTACGCCGGAAATGAACCACGCGACCATCGTTCCGAAGTACGGTACGATTGAAAGAATCACCGAGATGATTCCGCCGTACAGCGCCACGAACACGAACGCCACGAAGTAGTCCACCCTAAACGCCTTTCCAAAAACCTCCCCGAGCCGAAACGCCGCGCCGAACTTGTCGCTTTTAACGTAGCCAAGTATTGCCGCAGGAAGAAGGTACAGCATGATCAGCATCAGAATAGCGCCAAGAAGGAATCCCGCTCCGGCACCCAAAAGGGCCGCACCCATACCGGCACCCTGCGCTCCACTCGCCATTGCCGTCACTAAGCTCAGAACAGCATTGACTCCCGCAATGACCATTACCGCCATAGGCAAAATTATGTAAAGTATTGCGATGACCTCCGCAACAACCCCCTTTACGAAAAGGCCGCCGAGGTCCTCCCACTCCGGAAGCTCGAACTTCTTTTTCATTGCGGTTTTTGCGCAGGCAAGATGGTAACCCGCCGCTATGAAGTTGACGAATGGGATTATGCTGACGATGATTCCGATGACCAGTTTCTTTGCGTCGCTGAAAGGCCTTTTTATAGCCCGACCGTAGTCTACAATAATATATGCAGGCAAATCTCATATAAAAGCAAAAAATCGCGAAAAACACAGTTCACTTCCTTTTCGGCCTCGGCTTTCCTGGTTTTTTGGAAGTCTCCGGCTTTTTGGCAAATTCGGCCCTTTTGGCGGACTTACGGTCCCGGATTTCCTCTATCTCGACG
>JBNGEE010000071.1:0-4321 GCA_049975565.1 Candidatus Aenigmatarchaeota archaeon | reverse complement strand
GTGTTGTCTTGTAGCCGATTACGTCATAGGTCCTGTCTTTTTCGTCCAATTGCCTGACTGGCTCGACGTTGTATTGGCTGGTCACAATGTCCTTATTGCTAAGCCCTTTGTCTTCCAGTGCATTTCTAATATCCTCAATCATCTCCGCGCTTTGAGTTTGGGCTTCGGCCGCAGTCAGTTGCTGGTTCTCATAGCCGAAAAGCAGAGTCGCCTTGTCAGGCTCCGCGTAGAGAACCGAACTGCCCGAAACATCTATTGTCTTTTTCTCGGGGTAGCTTGACACGTAGATGGTGTTTTGGTCCGTTCCCGCCGGCTTGAATGCAATCGCCGCCAGAATTATGATTATCAGCGCCGCAAACACCGCCATTTTGAAGGTTATCCCTCCGAAAATACTGTTCCTGCTCATAATCATAGTGGCGGTTATATATGCCAAAAAAAGGGCAAAATTATGCTCACAGACGAGCTTGTGCGGCAGGGGTGGCTCAAAACCCCCGAAATCATAAGGGCGTTCCGGAAAATAAATAGGGCCGACTTTCTGCCAGAAGGCATGAAAAGGCTCTCCGAACTCAACTCCCCCGTAGAGATAGGGCACGGCCAGACAATCTCCCAGCCGCTCACGGTCGCCTTCATGCTCGAGCTTTTAGAGCCGCGTGCGGGGCAGAGGATTCTTGACGTGGGCTCGGGCTCGGGGTGGACGACAGCGCTCCTCTCGGAAATCGTCGGAGATAAGGGCAGGGTTTATGGGGTGGAGATTATCCCAGAACTCAAATATTTCGGGGAGAAAAACGACTCGAAGTACAGCTTCACCAAAAAAGGCATCGCCAAGTTCTTTCTGGGCGACGGCTCTCTTGGGCTAAAGGACGAGGCGCCCTTTGACCGCATTCTCGTATCAGCCGCGGCCGGTGAAGTGCCTGAAGCGCTAAAAGAGCAACTGAAGGTGCGGGGAGTAATGGTACTCCCAATCGAGAGCAGCATCTGGAAAATCACGAAAAAGGCGAAAAATGAGTTTCGGGAAAAGGAATACCCCGGTTTTGCTTTCGTCCCGCTGGTCAAATAAATTAATTAAGCAAATCGGTCATGTAAGGTCCATCCCAAGGGCCTTACGGAAAATGATGCTCGTTGTCAGCATCACGAGGATAAATATCCCAAGCCACCCCAGTTCCGCTCCCACGTAAGGAAGGGCGAAAGGCAGGGCAAGAGTCAGCCCTTCGAAGAACTTCCCGAAAAGTACGAACGCGATAAGCACGGGGACAGATGAAATCATCGAGGGCTTCATCTGCTGGCTCATTATCTGCTTGCTTATCTCGAGCTGCTTTTTGCTGAGCTCCATTGTCTTGTCCGGGTTTTGCCTGTGCTTTTTCATCTCCTGCTGGAGCTTTTTCATGTCGGCCTTGAGCGTCCTCACAAGGTCCACGTCAATCATCTTTTTCTGGATAATTGTACTTATGAGAGACAGCGCACCCGTCACGACGACCAGCACAGAAAGTTCCACGGCCATAATCAGATAAATCTTAGGAATATATACCCTATTTATAAGAACTTATAGGATATTCTATAAATTTCAGATAGAATTATGAAGCGGATTGTATTTGCCCTCCTTCTGGCGCTGTTCCTGCCGCCTGTTTTCGCGGCGGGGCCGACAAAGTATATCGAGTACGATGTATCCGTCGAGGTTTTTGAGGACTACACCGTTACAGAGACCGTGAACCTGCAGTTCGAAGAGGAAGTGGACACGTTCAACTATTACGTTCTCCACCCCCTCGAGAATGTGGGGGTGTTTGCGGGGGGAAAAGAGATTGACTGCGATAGGGGCCGCGAGGTGAGGGGAACCCAGATTACCTGCGAAGGTTTCAGGTCCTCGGAAGTAACCCTTAAGATGGATTACTACGGCCTCATCGAAAAGAGGGGCGGCTTCCTAATGGTTTACGACACCTACATTTTCTCGACACCCTCAGACAGATTCCGCTTTGGGCTGACCCTCCCGAGGGGATACGTGATAGCCGAGAATGTCTCCGAACTGGACCTTTTCCCGTATTCCCCTGCGGATGCTGTCCAGAGCACCGACGGGAGGAGGATTTCCCTTATATGGGAGCGCGAGCCGGCCCTTGGGGAGACTTTCAGTTTCTATGTTGTCTATGAGCAGGTGTTTGAGCCCGAAAGGGACAACACGCGGATTTACGTTTTGCTGCTTCTGGCCGTAATTATCATTTTGGCGGGCCTTTACTTCAGGAGGAAGCCCACCCTAAAGGAGTACGGCCTAAACGACGACGAGAGAAAAATCCTCAACGTGCTCCTGAAAGAAAACAGAATAAGCCAGAAAAAAATCGCGAGAGAAACTGGTTTTTCCAAGGCGCACGTGAGCCGGCTTGCAAAGGATATGGAGGAGCGGGGGCTAATTAGGAGGAAAAAGACGGGCAGGACTTATGAGGTTATCCTGAAGAAGTGAGCCGGGCAGGGAATAATTCCAAGCCATGTCGAGGTTGAACCTATTTTTTACAGACCTAATTTATGCCCTCTAAAATTGGACTGACCGACGCACAGGCAAAGGAACTTCTAAAAGAGCACGGCCCAAACGAAATCCGGCGCACAAAGAAAGCCCAGGCCTGGAAAATATTTCTCTCGCAGTTTGCCTCTCCTTTGATTCTGATACTTATCGCAGCAGCCGCAATTTCCTTTTTTATCGGCCCGACTGACGGAATGGGGCACGTCGACACAGTCCTTATTCTTATAATAGTATTCGCGAGCGGGCTTGCGGGGTTCTTTCAGGAGTACAAATCCGAGCGCGCAATTGAGGCGCTGCAGGGCATGGCAAAGCCGCGCGCGATAGTTTTGAGGGACGGGAAAGAAACCGAGGTTTCAGCCTCCGAAATCGTTCCCGGCGACATTGCGCTTCTTGAAGGCGGCGACGTGGTTCCGGCCGACGGTGAGATAATCGAGGGGAAGCTTGAGCTTGACGAGTCGGTCCTTACGGGGGAGAGCAGGGCGGTGCACAAAAAAGCGGAGGGCTGTGTTTTTTCCGGCACGGCAGTTTATTCTGGCAGGGCGAAAGTCCTTGTGAAAAAAACAGGTATGGAGACCGAAGTCGGCCGCCTCGCGGAAAAGATGCAGTCGATAAAGGAGGATAAAAGCCCGTTCCAGAGGCAGATTGGCGGGCTTGGGAGGAGAATCTGCTATTCTGTCGCCGCCCTTCTCCTTTTGATGGTTCTTGTGCGCTACATCCGCTTCGGCGCGGGGGACCTCACGATGTCGTTTCTGATAGCAGTCTCCCTTGCGGTCGCGGCCATTCCCGAAGGGCTTCCTGCGGTTCTTACAATCGGGCTTAGCAGGGGGGCGGGAGTGATGGCAAAAAAGAACGCGCTTGTGCGAAAGCTAAACGTCGTCGAGTCCATTGGCACAATCAACACGATTTGCACCGACAAGACAGGGACAATCACTGAAGGTCGGCTAAAGGTGAGGGAGTTTGTCCTCGAGGGCAGGAAGGTTTCAGGCACAAAAGAGCCGATTATCGCGAGGTGCGCGGTTTTGTGCAACGACGCCAAAAAAGTGTCGAAAAACGGGAAAGTCGTCTGGGCGGGGGACGAGAATGACGTGGCGCTTGCCGACTACTTTGAGGGGCCGGTAAGGGACGCATACGTGAGAATCGACGAGGTTCCCTTCAGTTCCGAGAGGAAGATGCAGACCGTTGTCTGCGGGTTGGGCGGGGTTATTGAGGTGTTCTCCAAGGGCGCGCCCGAAGTAATTTTGCCCAAGTGCGACAGGGTTTTTGATGGGGGAAAATTCGTGAAGATGACAGATTCCGCCCGCAGGAGAATCGGGGAGGAAACCGATGCGCTTACCGGCATGGGCAGGAGGGTCCTCGCCCTCGCCTATAGAAAGGGCGGTGTAAAGCCTTACGAAAATAGGCTTGTCTGGCTGGGGCTCGTTTCTTTTTCCGACCCTCCGAGGCCCGAAGTCAAAGAAGCGATAAGGGAGTGTCGGGAGTCGGGAATTCGGACGATTATGATTACGGGAGACAACCCAAAGACCGCCGTCGCCGTCGCAAAGGAAATCGGGCTTGAGACGAGCGGGGCGATAACGGGAGACGAATTAGACTCGATGGACAACGACGCCCTCGAAGAAGCCCTCGGGCACACAAGCGTTTTTGCGAGAACGAACCCGATGCATAAGCTGAGAATCTTGGAGGTTCTCCAAAAGCAGGGGCATATCGTGGCGATGACCGGCGACGGGGTCAACGACTCGCTTGCGGTCAAGAAGGCAGACGTCGGGATTTCGATGGGGATAAAGGGGACGGAAGTTACAAAGGAGGTGTCTGACATTATCC
>JBNGEE010000070.1:0-4336 GCA_049975565.1 Candidatus Aenigmatarchaeota archaeon | reverse complement strand
GCCTTGACGATTCTTATAATGTAGGTGTTTGTCTCGAGGCTTGGGGTCGTGGATATCAGGAGCTTTGCCTTTCTCACACCGACGGCCTCGAGGATGTCCTCGTTGTCCGCCTCGCCGTAGACGCAGCGCATCCCGTTTTCCTTGAGGTTCTCTATGATGTCCGGGTCGTGGTCCACGCAGATGAACGGGTGGTTGAGGTTTTCGATTACGTATTTTCCGGCCTTGTGGCAGCCAAGGATTATAACATGCCCCTCAAGCTCCTTTTCTTCCTCCACCTCCTCTTTTGCCCTCGCCACCCGGTTAGTAATCAGATTAGCGGCCGAGAAAATGTAGGGGGAAACCGCCATCGTGAAGAGCGCAAAAAGCGTGATGACCGACGCCAGCTCCGCCGAGATGTGCCCGATGTTGAGCCCCTCCTGTGCGATGACAAACGAGAACTCGGAAGCCTGCGCGAGCCAGAGCCCGACAAAGACAGGCACTCTCTTTTTGTACCCAAAAACGTTCATCGCAAATATTATTGAAATCGGCTTTATGAGCAGGACCAAAGCCAAGAGCACCAAGAGAAGGCCGAGGTATGGCTTAATCAAAAAGGGGTTGACCTGCATCCCGAGAGTCGTAAAGAATATGACGAGGAAAAAATCCCGCAGTGGCCGCACCTCGGACTCTATCCCGACGTTATACGGGTAGGAGGCAAGGGCGATTCCCGCCAGAAATCCGCCGACGGCAATCGAGAAGCCGAGGAAGTGCGAGAGGGAGATAAAAAGGAATGCTGTTGAGAGAGACGTGAGGAAAAAAAGCTCGCGCGTCTGCGCCGAGTACTTTAGGATTGTCGGGAAGATGAACTTGTTGAGGACAATCGCCGTGCTTATCAGTCCGACCCCTGAGATAAAGAGCATAAGAATCTCTCTTGTCGGGTAGCTTCCAAAGTTCGGGATAACCGAAAGTATGAGGACCGCAAAAATGTCCTGCATGATGAGGATTCCAAGAGACCACCTGCCCGCAAGCGACGCTATCTTTTTTCTGTCAGAGAGGAACTTCACGACGACAAGCGTGCTGCTGAACGCAACCGTGAGGCCGAGGTAGAACGACTCCATGAGGCCGAAGCCGAAAATGTGCGTGATGATGGCCGCCGAAAAGAAGCTTGCAAGCATCTGGAAGGCGGAAATGACAAACACGGGAACGCCGATTGTCTTGAGCTTCGAGATGTTTAAGTCGAGGCCCACGATAAACAAAAGGAACGCGATTCCAAGTTCCGAGAGGCCGACAATCTCCTCCTGGTTTGTGAGCACCCCAAGCCCGAACGGCCCGAAAATTATCCCCGTCATCAGGTAGGCGATTATGGTCGGCTGGCGAAAAATACGGGCGACGTACCCGAAAACCGTCCCGAGGATTATGATAAGCCCAATATAGAACACGAGGTTGAACTCCACGGCAAGCAGAGGCAGCGCCATAAATTAAGAGGATGATTAAAAAAGAAGACTATGTTTTCCAATCGGCGATTATTCTATGACCTCGCTATGTTCTTCGGCGGGGTCTCCTGTAATCTCATCTTCAACGGGTACCTCTGGAACCTCTTTAGTAATCTCTACAGCGGGCGCATGAAGAGGCTCTGAATACATTGAATCAATCTCCAATTTATATTTCGGGTGCAGGGTACAGAACGCATTTGCACCATCTATAAGCCGAGCTTCATAATCTCTTGCAACATTAAGCTTGGCATCAAGCAGTTCTTCTTCGCGCAGTAAAGAATTGATGGCCTTATTTAAGTCACGTTCATCCGGCAGACAATCTTCGCGTTTCAGCTTAGCAACAAATTTCCTGCGTGCAGATTCAACTCGACTTGGCTTTTGGGTACGATCCAATCCTGAGAGTTGAGCGTATCCTTCCGAAATCTGTGCTTGAACCGTATTTAAATCGCCCTCTATCCCATCGCTTAAACGCTGTAAAACAATCTTATGCCGCTCACCTTCGGGCAAAGCCTGAGATAAAAAAAACCACCCCTCCAAAGGCCTAAATAACTCATACAAATCCAGGTAGTAATTACCCATCTCGAGCCTCTCCTTCAAATAGCTTTTATGGTCGATTCCCTCCATTTCCTCTGCAGGTTCAAGAAGATTTGAAAGGGCACCAAGCGTCCTGGCCAACGGCCGGAATTTACCAACATTACGTTCGGGAACCTTATTGAGCGCGCTCATATATTCGTTCAACCGCTCTTCCAAAGATGACAAAGTAAAGCTCTCTCCCATATTGTATTCCCTTTTGATGTACTTGGGATTGGTCTGAAGTTTCTTCTTGACTTTGTGGAAAGTGTCTCTCCCTTTCCAAGCAGCCAATATAACTCCCGCAGCAGCAAGGGCAACATACCGCCCACCTTCGTCTGTGCCGGCATAATTCATGGCCTCTGAAATATTATGGAGAAACCGCTCACTAATCGCGGGCAACGCATCATAAATCCTATCCCCAAATCTTCCCGCATCCATCTTATTTAACCACGATATAATTAGCACACAAAACTATTTATAGTTTTTGCATCGGTTTGCAGCGGGATACACCTCCCGCCAAGTGCAAGGGCCTACCAAAAAATAAAATGAGAGCGCGCCGGGAATTGCTTCCGGGCTGAGGGTCGCGTTGGAGTCAGAGCGATGTTTCGGCTTTTGCGGCAAACTGCCGCGGCCATTGGAAGTTTAGGTAGGAAATGCTATTCTACAGACGGGTTCTGTTACTTGGTTTTCTTTTTTGTTGTTTTTGGAGCCATTTAGACCACCCCTTCATATATTATGCAAACCTGAGTAATATCCTTTTCTATTGCCAAAAACATGTTTTGTGTTGCACGCCCCAGCCGTCCAAATTTCGTGGGTATTCCCCAATTCAAGGCGCCGTTTTTCTCCGGCGGGGCGGCCTTTTTTCTGAGTTGAGGCAAACTTTTTCGGCGGGCGGCAGGCTTTTTTGAAACTGCGCCGCCTTCTTTCTTAAAAAAGACCGTACTTTATGGGGGAAGTCGATATTGAGCAGGTCGCAAGGATTGCAAGGATTAAGCTGACTGAAGCCGAGATAAAAGGCTTTGGAAAGGACCTCGAGGAGGTCAAAAAGATTTTCGACCAGATAGACGAAATTGAAGTTGATGAGGAGCCGGCGTTCCAGCCGCTTGAGGTCAAAAACAGGATGCGAAGCGACAAGGCAGGCAAGCGCTTCTCAAAGGACGAGGCGTTTTCTAACACCGAGCACAAAGAGGGCGGATTTTTTAAGGGGCCTAAGGTTTGAGAGGGGAGTAATATTTTGCATGGCTTTTTAATATATGAATACTAAGGAAGCCCTCATCTCGGAGACAAAAAAATGGCTCGAAAAAATTGAGGGAGTCAAGTTCACTGCAAAGACCGAAAAAGGCCGCGAATACAAAAAGAACATAGAGGCATACATCAGCGACTCGAAGCACTTCCTCGAGAAGGGGGATTACGTGCGCGCGTTCGAGGCGGTGGTCTGGGCGTGGGCATTTCTTGAGATTTCGAAGGATTTAAGGTTAATTGAGTAGGGGAATTATGATCGAATCTTTGGGCGCATTGGGTGATTTGCTTGACATCTCAGAGGTGTGTATGAAAAACATTTTTGAACATGCTGAGAATATTGGCGGACACACGTTCAGGGAATACCTGCTTCCTTCTTCTAAAAGGGAATACTTCCCGGAGATCTATGAATCCGGCGGAAATACAATGTTTATCTATGCCTGCCTTTGCGAATTATTCGAAGAACGGGGTCTTGAGTTAGGCCCTATTATGGTAGAATTTACGGGGGAAGTCTACGGCATTATCATGAAGGGCGACTCAGAGACCGGGGTCGTCATGCACGGGCCTTTTACGCGACCAGGACTCAGAGACAATTTTCCGGAGGAGCACCAGCGCATTTTCGAGCGAAGCCCTCCCGGTTATGCCTGAATATGTTCGGATTTTTGAAGAAAAAGGTACGGGAAGTAGTCGAGAGGGTCTCCAAATCGTCGGAAAAGGAAGCGCCAAAGGAATCGAAAAAGACATTAAAGCCGGAAAATCTCTCAACGGCCGAAAAACCCGTCTCCTTGGGGAAGGAAAAAAAGGCGCCAGGAGAAGTGGCGCCTGAAATGGAAAAACCCTCAGAAAAGCCGCCAGAAATGGCGGCTAAATCGATTACTGAAACGCCCGATAAAGCCGCCGAAAAGAAAAAAACGGGCTTTTCTTTGTTCTCGAGGAAAGTTTCAGAAAAGGACTTGGAAGAACTCAAAATGGGCCTTGTGCGCTCGAATATGACGCTTGAGGCCGCAGAAAAAATTGTCGAGGGCCTCAAAGACACCGAAGCGAAGAATTTCCAG
>JBNGEE010000069.1:0-4366 GCA_049975565.1 Candidatus Aenigmatarchaeota archaeon | reverse complement strand
GATGGAGAATATAGAGGCGACAGAAGTTATAATTAAATCCCCTGAGGGCGATATAATTATCAAAAATCCGCAGGTTTCAAAGGTCTGCATGGGCTCGACAGAGACTTTTCAGGTGATGGGTGATGTAGTGAAGGAGGACAAGGCCGCATCCGAAGACATCAAGATTCTCATGGAAAAGACCGGAGTCTCAGAGGAGCGGGCAAAGGAATTGATGGCAGAAACCGGCGACCTTATTTCTGCGATAAAGAGGGCCAAAGAATGATTGTGGTGATTGTCGGCCCACCGGCGTCAGGAAAAGGCACGGTTTCCGTGAGGCTCGCAAAAAAGCTCGGCCTCGAGCACATTTCGACCGGCGACATCTTCCGAAACCTCGACGACTCGGAAATCGCGAAGTACCTCGTGACAGGGCGCCTTTTGCCCGACGAACTCGTGGCAAAAGTCGTCAACAAGGCGATGGAAGGCAAGACCAAGATTATCCTTGACGGCTACCCGCGAAACCTTGCCCAGGCAAAGCTTCTTGACGGGTACCTCGCAAAAACCGGGCGAAAAATCGACAGGGTGGTATTCCTTGACACGAGCACCGAAACTGTCGTGCGAAGGATGACCAACCGACGGATTTGCCCGAAATGCGGAAAGGTTTATAATTTGCTTACCCTTCCGCCGCCAAAGCCGGGGAAGTGCGAGTGCGGCGGCGACCTTATCCAGCGCCCCGACGACAACGAAAAGACAATCGTGAGCAGGGTCGGGGTATTCGAGGAGCACACAAAGCCGATTCTCGAGCATTACAAAGGCAGGGTGCTAAAAATCGACGGGAACGGTGAGATTGACGGGATAATAAAGGAACTCTCAAAGAAGTTCGGGAAGTGAGTTCAACAGAGTATTATTAGATATAACCCTCATTGGCAGCTTTTGCAGTATATTCCGCAACTCTGTCCTCCACTTCTGAGTCCAGCGCAAGTATCTCTTCGGATAACTCCATCAGATCCTGAACTGCTTTATCTGTATATATCAGATTAAGGCGGTTCCAGATGGCAACCGCGGCATAGTCAATCGGGTGATTCAGATGATACGCCTTTATGTCGCTCCCATTGAGGGCCAAGCAGATAGCCTTTACTAATTCGCATTCCTCTCCTGTATTTGGACATAGATAACCGGATAGCCCTTCTTGGAACAATTCGGCAGAATCGTTCTCGGTGTTGGCTCTCTGCTGCACGGAAAATCCCGGAATCGAAGTTTTGAGCTCCGAGGGTTTCCCTATGACAAATTCGTAAGGCTCTTTTAGGTCCGGTGAATCAAAACCCATGTAGACAGGAGACGAAAAAGAGATGAGTTTACAGTTCGTATCCGTAATCAAGTCGTTTTTTTCTCCGAGACCTGAAACATATATCCTGCAGCCCTTTACCCCCCTGTCGCAGCCCCACGCGGATTTTGGGTCCAAATCCTGGGTCAGCACTCTCCGAAGCAGGTGCAGATTATAATTTCTCAATCCGTCAGCCGGTGAGGGCGAAATCTGGTCAGGATGCCTCTGGAGGTGCCTGACATGGACCAAATCAAAGAAGTCATCCCGAAAAACACCTTCAGCCATCAACTGTTCCAGCTTTCTGCAGGATTCATCATATCTTGCCTTGAGTTCTTCGTCGAAGAAGAGTTGCCTTAACCAATCCTCCATATGCCAGTCCAATGGATAAACCGCCGCCCCCTCAGTCCCGCTCATAATCCAAAAAAAGCCATAAACACTTAAAGGTAACAAATGTTCTATCGGCAATTGACTTAATTATTTCCGGGTTATCCTCGATTATCCTTCCCTATTCCTCGATTTCCCCCGTATCCGCCGCCTTTCTTGCCTTGTCCGCGAGGTACTTGAGCCTCTGCACCCGAACAAGCCTGTCGCAGCCGCCGCACCTGACCGAAAACGGCCGCCTGAAGGGCTTTTTCGTGTACTCGTAGTGGCCGCAGAAGGGGCAGATATATTCGACATGCGCCTCGGTCTCGCCCTTGATCAAAAGCACCCGAATTTTACCGCCGTTCTCGAGGCTTCTCTGGGTGTGGTAACCGCTCTCCGAGGGGCCGATATTCTTCTCGTCAATCAGTTTCTGGATCTCTCCGAATTCCGCCATAATATAAAATAAAATCATAAAATAGAACCTAGTTAAGTTGCCCAAACGCCCTTAGTTAGATTATGATTCGGCAGTATTCACCTACTAAGAGCGGGTGTTGTATATCTACTTTGCCTGGATTTAGTTATGGCCAAAAAGGAGGATATAATAGGCTTTCTCAGGGGTGAGTTTATCGGCAAAATGGTAAGAATCGCCGAAAGCTCGAACACATCGCTTGTGGGGCTCGAGGGGCGGATAGTTGACGAGACCAAGAACATGTTCGAAATCGAGGCAGAAACAGGGGCCAAAAAGGTGCAGAAAAAGATATCTAAATTCCTCTTCATGGACGAAGGCATTCTCGTGGACGGCAAAATCATAAACTACCGCCCGGAGGATCGGCTGAACTGCAGGTTTAAGGAGTGGTAGGATTTTCACCGCAAAAAATGCCCCCCAAACCAAAAATTACGCGCGTGGAAGAATAGCCTCCACTGGATATAATCCTAACGCTTAGCTCTCTTCTCAATTTTTGCGACGTTCATCTTTGTCTCGAGGAAAACGTCGGGGTTGACCGAAATCGAGGAGATGCCGTTCTTTATGAGGAAATCGGCGTATTCCGGGAACTTGGAAGGCGCCTGGCCGCAGATGCCGACCGGCCGCTTCATTTTCTTCGCCACCTGAAGGAGCCGGACGATGAGCTTTTTGACCGCCTCGTTTCTCTCGTCGAACTTGAGCATCCCGCTGTCCCGGTCCATCCCAAGGGTAAGCTGGGTGAGGTCGTTTGAGCCAATCGAGAACCCGTCAAATAGCTTTGCGAACTCCTCCGCCAAGATTATGTTCGCGGGGATTTCCGCCATCACGTAGACCTTGAGCTTGTCCCTCAGCTTTGCCTCTTTAAGGATTTTAAGAACGCCTTTTCCTTCCTCAAGCGTCCTGCAGAAAGGTATCATAACATCAACATTTGTCAGGCCCATCTCGTCTCGCACTTTCCTTATCGCGTCGCACTCGAGAAGGAACGCAGGCTTGAACTTGGGGTCAATGTATCTCGACGCCCCCCTCCATCCAATCATAGGGTTTTCCTCCTCAGGCTCGTACTCACTTCCCCCTTTCAGGTTTCGGTACTCGTTTGTCTTGAAGTCGGAGAATCTTACTATAATCTGGTTTGGGTAGACCGATGCCGCAAGTTTTGCGATTCCTTCCGCGAGCTTGTCGGTATATTCCTTTGCCCGCCCGGCCTTTATTGCGTAGAGCGGATGCATCTGGATGGCGGACGCGATTATCACCTCCTCCCTCGCAAGCCCGACTCCGTCGGGCTGGAACGATGCGAGGCTGAACGCCTGGTCTGGGGTGGCTAGTATAAACATAATTTTGGTCCTGGTCTTAGGAATCTTATCAACCGCTATTTTTTTGACATCATATTTCAGTGCTCCGTCCCAGATGATGCCTGTAGAGCCTGTCGCGTCGATTGTCACCTGTTGGCCGTTTCGAAGAGCCTTAATCGCGCCCTCGGCTCCGACAATGCACGGCACCCCAAGCTCCCTTGACACAATCGCGGCGTGGCTTGTCGAGCCGCCCTTCTCGGTGATGATGCCTGAGGCGATTTTCATTATTGGCTCCCAGTCGGGGTTTGTGACAGTTGTCACAAGAATCTCGCCTGCCCTGAACTTCACCATCTCGTTTACGTCTCTGATGATGTGGACTTTTCCTGTCCCGATTTTCTTTCCGACAGAAATCCCCTCGGCGAGCTTTTTCTTCCCCGGCTCCTTTAGCTCGTACTCCTCGATAAATTTTGCCCTCGAATGCACGGTCTCGGGCCTTGCCTGAACTATATAGAGCTTCCCGTCGGAGCCGTCCTTTGCCCACTCTATATCCATCGGCTTTTTGTAGTGCTCCTCGATTTTCATCGCGTAGCCCGCAAGCTCCTCGACTTCCCTGTCGGAGACGACATACTTCTCCTGCATCGGTTTTGGCACCGCCGCCCTGACCGTGCCCGTCTTTCCGTACACGAGCTTGATTTTCTTTTTTGAAAGCGAGCGGGAAATTATTTTTCCGGTCGGCTTGAAGACGAAGAAAGAGTCGGGCTTCACCATTCCCTGGACGATGTACTCCCCAAGCCCCCAGACCCCGTCAATCGAGACGACCTTGTCGAATCCCGTATTGGGGTCGATAGTGAACATCACGCCTGAGGCCGAAAGGTCGCTTCTAACCATCTTTTGCACCCCAATCGAGAGCTTGACCGAGAACTGGTCAAACCCCTTGTCGTGACGATAAGA
>JBNGEE010000068.1:0-4415 GCA_049975565.1 Candidatus Aenigmatarchaeota archaeon | reverse complement strand
TTTCTGCCTTCTTTGCCGGGAGTGTTCATCATCTCGAGTTCGTGAACCTTGCCAGCTTTCTTCCTTTTTCGACCTGCCTGTCGTTAGAAATCTTCCAATCGATAGGGGTTTTTCTCTTGCCCATAACAATTATATACTCTTAGAGGATAAGATTGGGCAACAAAACCTTGCCGGATTATAACGCCTCAAAACTATAAAAACCAATAAGATTATGACGATAATAGAACTCAAAGACGTCTCGAAGATTTACGAGATGGGAGGCAGCAAGGTTTTCGCCCTTGACGGCGTGAGCCTGAAAATCAGGAAGGGAGAGTTTCTGATGATTCTTGGGGCGTCGGGCTCGGGCAAGTCCACGATGATGCACATGGTCGGCTGCCTTGACATTCCTTCCAAGGGCCGGATTTTTCATGACGGCAAGGATATCACGAAGATGTCAGAAAGCGGCCTTGCGGCAACGAGGGGAGCGACAATCGGGTTTGTTTTCCAGACATTCAACCTCCTTCCTATGATGACGGTGCTCGAAAATATCGCGCTTCCGATGCTGTTTCAGGGCGTGCCTGAGCCGCAAAGGAAAAGTCGGGCAAAAGAGCTTGCCGAACTCGTGGACCTATCCCGCCGGCTTGACCACCGCCCCGGCGAGCTTTCGGGCGGAGAGAGGCAGAGGGTGGCGATGGCGCGCGCTTTAGTGTCTGACCCCAAAATCGTCATAGCCGACGAGCCGACAGGAAACCTCGACTCGAAGACAGGGATGAAGATTATGGACACCTTAAAGAGGATAAACGGGGAGGGCAAAACTATTATAGTCGTCACCCACGACACCGACCTTACCTGCTACGCCGACAGGGTGGTTTACCTCAGGGACGGCAAAATCCTCAGCGAGTCCGGGAAATGCTCGAGACCGCCTTTTAACGGCGCCGCCGGCTCCAAAGGGCATGTGGGGGCGAAAGCCGCGCATACGCCCTCAAAAAAGGGGAAGGAAAAGCCCGCGGCAAGGCAAAATAAGTTTAACCTAACCGAAAGATTCGCCCGCTCGCAGGGAAAGAAACTTCCGAATAACCAGCCCGGGAAACCAAAGAAGAAGTAATATATTATTAAGATGTGGCACTATTTTATGAAGCTTTTTAATATTGCGGGGTTTGCGCTGATGCTTGCGCTCATGTTCCCCACGGGGGCAGTTTTCGCCACAGAATACAATTTCGCGGCGATTTCGGTTACTCCTCTGAGATACGAGCCCCTGCCGGTCCAGCCCGGAAAATACTTCAAGATATGGATTACGGTCGAAAACATCGGCACGGACGCCACCGAGAATCTTATCGTGCAGCTTGACCCGAAATACCCATTCAGTTTCGATTCAAGCGAGAACGGGACAAGGGCGATAGGCACGCTAAACGGAAAGGACAGCACGGTGATAGACTGCAGGCTTCGGGTGGCCGAGGACGCTGTTGAGGGCATAAACGAGCTTAAGGTGCGCTATTCAAAGGACGGGGGGTACTCATGGACCGAGAAATCAATCAGGATAGATGTCCAGACCCTTGACGTGAACCTCGACCTGCTTTCGGTCGACAGCAGGGAGGTGTTTCCGGGAGGAATCGCACCCCTCGAGATTGTGCTCAAAAACGAGGGCGACTCGTCGCTTACAGACGTTTCGGTGAGTATCGACATCTCGGCCCTGCCGTTCTACCCCATAAACACCACCACCGAAAAGAAGATTTACCTTATCCGGGCGGGAGAGACAAAGGCCGTCGGCTTCAGCCTGATGGCATCGCCTACCGCCGACTGCCAGCCCTACAAGGTGCCTCTGGCGATTACATTCAAGACTCTTGACGGGACGGAATACACGAAGGCAGATTACCTGACGGTTGTCGTGTGCGCGAAGCCCGAGATTGTGGTGGACTTAGAGTCAACAGACATTCTTTCAGGAAACTCAAAGGGCACGGTGACGGTGAATATAGTGAACAAGGGCCTGACAGATGTCAAGTTCCTGACCATTTCCCTGAAGGAGAGCGACAAGTACGAGATAATCTCGGCCCCCGACATCTACATCGGAAAACTCGACTCGGACGACTTCGACACAGCAGACTTCGACATATTCGCGAAGGTCGGGCAGAATGACACAGGGATTCCGCTCAAATTTGGGATAACCTTTCTTGACGGTAACAACAACGGGCACGCGCAGGAAAAGAATGTGCATCTCAGGGTCTACACAACCGAGGAGCTTAAGAAATACAATCTCGTCCCGGCTTCGAGCAACACCAGCATGATAATCTTTGTTCTGGTTGTTGCTGTCGTGGCGTACTGGCTCTATAGCAAAAGAAAGAAGAAAAAATGATTTCGGATTTGTTCCGGCTTGCCGTAACCAACCTCATGCACAGGTCGCTTAGGAGCAAGCTGACGATTCTGGGGATATTCATAGGGATTGCGGCGGTAGTGTCTTTAATTTCTGTCGGGCAGGGCCTCCAGATGTCGATTAACGAGCAGTTCGAGAACCTCGGAACGAACGTGCTCACGGTTATGCCCGGCGGAGGCTTTGCCTCCGCCATGGGTGGGCTTTCTACCTCCAAATTCACCGATGAGGATTTGCGGGTGATTCAAAGCGTGCGCGGGGTGAAGTCCGCGGCAGGATTTCAGTTCACTATGGGTCCGGTGAAGTTTCACGATGAGACGAAATACACCTATGTGATGGGTATGGATTCTGACAAGGCGACGCTCGAACTTCTCCAGTCGACGGGGGTAAAGATTCTTGAGGGGCGCGAACTCAAGTCCGGGGACAGGTATTCCGCGGTGGTGGGATACTCCTTTGCCCACAAGGAGTTTTTCGAGAAAAACGTAAAGATTCGCGACCGACTCGAGATTGGGGGAAAGGATTTCAGGATAGTCGGGATTTACGACACGGTTGGAAATCCGCAGGATGACACTTATATATACCTTCCTCTGGGCGCTTATAACGAGGCTTTCGAAACCTCAGGAGAATATGCCATAATTTATGTCAAGGTACAGGATGGGTTTACGAACGACGAGGTCAAGGCGAGCATCGAGAAGACGCTTAGAAGGTCAAGGAATGTGAGGGAGGGCGAGGAGGACTTCGCGGTGACCTCAGCCGAGCAGCTGATGGAAGCCTTCTCGACGATTTTTGGGGTTGTGCAGGCGGTTCTTGTCAGCATCGCGGCAATCTCCCTTCTCGTCGGCGGGGTCGGCATCATGAACTCGATGTACACATCAGTCCTTGAGCGGACAAAGGACATCGGGATTATGAAAGCAATAGGCGCCAAAAACTCGCACATAATGATTCTTTTCCTCTTTGAGTCAGGGCTTCTCGGCCTTATTGGGGGAATTTTTGGCGTGGCGGTTGGGGTGATGTTTGCCAAAGTCGCGGAGATTGCGGCAGCAGGCGCGGGCTACGGGGTGCTAAAGACCTATATCAGCGCCGAGCTTATCATCGGCTCGCTTCTTTTCTCGTTCATACTCGGGACCATTTCAGGTCTTCTTCCCGCAAGAAACGCGGCGAAGCTAAACCCTGTAGATGCGCTCAGGTATGAATAAAGGACTTGCGGGGGTCTTGGGATTTCCGCTTATCGCCGATTTATCGACTATTGCACAAGTGCGCTAAAAGGTTATATTATTTTTGTCTGATTTTAGGTATGTTCCTGACATTCGGCGAGGATCACTGCCCGGTCTGCGGAACCCGCGGCGTGAGAAACGGGCCCTATCGAAGGTGCGTCAATTGCGAGACGGTATTCTCCAAGTTCGGCATAGTGGAGGAGCCTTTCGAGGGAAAGGTTCCGTTCGAGGGATTCGACGACATATTTGACGACAACTGAAGGGCCAAACCAAGGCAATCCACAGAGTTCTCCCTACGCCTCATTATTCAAATACTTCACTCAAGAATCTATTTTTCAATGTCGAATATCCCCTCTGCCTATCCGAAAACACCCTCAATTTTTGCCCCGCACTTCCTGCAGAGCGGGCCCTCGAAGCGCACGCGGTAATTGTCCCGGGCTATCACGAGCCCCCCGCAGCGAGGGCAGAAGGTGTTTTCGTAGTTTTTGGTGTTTATGTTCCCGATGTAGACATATCTGAGCCTTTTGCTTGCGACCAGGTAGAGCCGCTCAAGGGTCTTGAGCGGCGTCGGCTTGGCTTTCGTCAGCTTATAGGCGGGGTGAAATCTCGAGATATGGAGCGGGGTCTCTTCCCCGAGGTTTTCATTGATCCACGAGGCGGTTTCATTCATTTGCTCCTCCGAGTCGTTGTGCCCCGGAATTATCAGGCAGGTAATCTCAATCCAGACTCCCTGCTTTTTGTATTCCAGAAGGGCGTCAAGAACGGGCCTTCGGGACGCCATGCAAAGCGCGCTATAGGCCTCCTCGCCGCCCTTGATTTCGATGTTTACTGCGTCGAGGAACTTAGCCATCTTACTT
>JBNGEE010000067.1:3062-4492 GCA_049975565.1 Candidatus Aenigmatarchaeota archaeon | reverse complement strand
GGCAATTGGTGGACTATAATACTTTGTATAGATGGGGGCTTGTCAAGTAGCACTATCGGCGGAAATTACAAGCTTACTGCTCCTCAAACTCAACCCAGCTTTTCTTGCTGTGCTTTTTGTCTTTGTGGGCGCGCTTTTCCCTTTGCGCGGCTTTGGCTTTGAGCTTTCGCTTCATCCTGCTCACGAATGGGCTTATGAAAGTCTCCGCAACCGAAAGGCCGTAGTATATCGCGAATCCGAGCACGCCAAGAATCGCAAAGGACACCACAAGCTCGAGGGATAGGTTCCACTTCACGTTAAATACCTTGACCATTATTACAGGAAAAATCGCGAAAATACCGACGACAGCAATGAATTTCACAAGCAGCTTTACCGCGCGGTAGAAGAGGTAAACCAGAAGCCCGAACACAAGCAATGCCCCGATGACCGCTACGTCATACGCCATAATATATCTCCTCCGTGAGAAGTATATCTTTATATCGGGCCGTGTTTCCCCCTCGGATTATATCAAGCATCCCAGGCCGTTTGCCGCCGCAGACTTCGCGGACGACCCGGCGGTCGTAAGATAAGGCAGGAGCGTGACAATACCCCTCGATGCAAGCCCGTCCTTTTTTTGGTGTTCTATGAGCAGCTTCAGGGCGGTTTGCTTTAAAGGGTGATGATTTTTTTCGATGTGCTCCTGCGCAAGATTTGGGTTCGAGTTGAGGCGGTCTACATACCACGAAGTCATTTCCCTGACCGGGTGGTAATTGCCTGTAATCTTTGTCCTGCCCGCCCTCACAGAATCGAGAACCGAGTCGATATAAAGTTCGGAATTGATTTGCGTGACGCCCCGGCCAAGCATCGAGCTTGTGTGCGCGTCGCTTCCGGCGACGGCCGCCTTTTCGTGCAGGGCGCAGAATTTTTTTGCCCGAATGTTCGAGAAGCGGTCAAGGCTCATCGCGTTGAACGCCTCTATCGCATCGCAGTGCTGTGAGCGCTCCTCAAGCCCTTTTCCGTGAAGGTCAAATGGGTGGGGCGCTATCACGATGCCTCCCTTGCCGTGTATCTCGTCTATGGTTTCGAGAAAATGCCTGCCGGGCCTCACAAATTCGTTTATGCCAAGCGCTATCATGTGGCCCTGCCTTGTCGAAACCTCCTCGCCCGGGATTATTAGAAAGTCGTCGAGGCGCAGGTTTTTCACCGAGTCCCAGCTTTTGAAGCAGTTGTGGTCGGTAATTGCGATGCCGTTGAGGCCCCTCTCTTTTGCGACCCGCACGAGTTCGACAGGTGAGGCGTATCCTTCATCTCCGAATTTGTCTTTCGAGTACCATGAATGCGCATGAAGTTCGAATAGCATAATATATTGACGGCGGTTGTATTAATTGGGTTTTGGTGTTTTCTCGTTTATTTAAGGTATTTCTGTTTTATGAGGCTGTACTTTGCGGGGT
>JBNGEE010000067.1:0-3052 GCA_049975565.1 Candidatus Aenigmatarchaeota archaeon | reverse complement strand
CAATAACACCTTCAGGGAACTTGTTGAGATTCTAAAGAATCACGGAGAAGTCCTGACAGAGCATGTCGCCGAAAAGGACCCGAAGATGAGAGAGCAGAACCACCTTTCAAAAGAGGAAATCTACCTGCGGGATATGGGCTGGCTGGAGGAGTCGGACGCTTTGGTCGCGGAAGTGAGCGCCCACTCGACGGGGGTGGGATACGAAATCGCGAAGGCCGAAAGCTGCGGAAAGCCGATTCTGTGCATATTCAAAAAAGAGGCCCGGCAAAGAATTTCGGCTATGGTTGGGGGCAATCGGAGCGGGAAAGTTGAGGTTAAAGAATACTCCTCCCTTAAGGAAGCAAGGCAAATAATCGAAAACTTCCTTGAAAAAATATCCCGGACTTCCGTTGGGGGAGCCGGTCAAAAAGCCCCCTGAGAAAGACAGCCCAAAACGCCATTAAAAAAACAGCTCCAACCCGTGACTCAAAACTAATAGTCTAAATTTATCTAAATTATGGGGGACTCTCACAACATGGAGCCGGTGAAGGATTTAAGGCTTGAGAAGGGAATGACTGTGGAGAACATTTTGCGCCAGATGCACGAGGGCGGAGGGTTCACGGCAAAGAACCTCCAGACTGGGGCCGACATATTCAAAAGGATGGTTGAAGAGAAGGACTGCTTCAACTTTCTTTCCTTTCCCGCCTGCACGATTTCGACCGGGATGAGGGGAGTAATCCGCGACCTTGTGAAGGAAAAAAAGGTCGACGCGATAATCACGACCTGCGGGATGCTTGACCACGACTTCGCGAGAATCTGGAAGGACTACTACCACGGCACGTTTCACGCCGACGACGGAAAGCTCCGAAAAGAGGGGATAAGCAGGCTCGGAAACATATTTGTGCCCGACGAAAGCTACGGGCTCATAATCGAGGAGAAGCTGCGCCCGATAATCGAACGGATTTACCACACGAAAAACAACCTCGGCACAAAGGAGTTCATCTGGATGGTCGGCGAGGCGATAAAAGACGAAGAGCGGGCGGAGGAGAGCATAATCTACTGGGCGTGGAAAAACCAGATTCCGGTATTCGTCCCGGGAATAACTGACGGTGCGTTCGGGTTTCAGATTTTCATGTTCTGGCAGGACCACACAGACCTTAATATAAACCTCATGAAAGACGAGCGCGACCTATGTGACATCGTCTACACCCATAAAAAGACCGGCGCGCTGATGCTTGGCGGTGGGATTTCGAAGCACCACACGATATGGTGGAACCAGTTCAAGGAGGGGCTTGACTATGCGGTTTACATCACGACAGCGGTCGAGTACGACGGCAGCCTTTCGGGGGCGCGCCTCGAGGAGGCCATAAGCTGGGGCAAGCTCAAGCCGGACGCGAAGAAGGTAAACATCGAGGGCGACGCGACGATTATCCTGCCGCTGATTGTGGCCGCGGTGATGTGATTTCCATTATAGGTCTACACTGTTTGGGTGGACACATTCAAGCACTCAGGGCAGGAAGCATAATCTGGCTGCTAATCTCCGATTTGCCGATTTTGAGGACGAATGCGATTTTTTTCCCGCCCTTGGCGTTTGAGGTTACAAGCTCCGCGTTTTTAATCTTTTTCAATTCCTTTTTGTCAACGCCGAGAGCAAGGGACGCGTTAATTATTTCCACCCCGACAATCTTGCCGTTCGAGTCGAAATCAATAAAATAGTCCTCGAAAAGCTCCACATTGTAATCTATTTTTTCGCCTTCCCGAAATACCTCAAGAACATCTCCCTCATCACTATAACCAAACCCGACCATAATCTATTAAGACCTCCTATATTTATGTATTTTAGGGAAGTCATCAAGAGGAAAATTTCCCACGAAGACCTGTATTTTACCGGCCATTTTATGAAAAGGCAGGCGCAAAGACCCGTGACAAAGGAGGAGATTGTGGGCTATCTCATCAACAGGGAGTTTATCTATGAGGAATACCGCCCGGAGAACAACACGCACAAACTCGTCTATAGGATGTCCGGGAAGTATCATTTGATTATCGTGGCCGCGCAGGACGAAAATTCTTTGCAGATAAGGATAGTCACGGTTATAAAATCGAACAAGAAAATCGAAAAGCTTATATCCAAAAAGGGATTTCTCGTAAGCCGTTTCTGCAAAGAAATGTAGCTTCAATATAATATCCTAATATCCTCCGAAGTAAGTTATGGTCGAGCAGGAGGTTGAGACGATTTCCCCGTGGCTTGCGGTGATAATAATCGCGACAATAATTGCGCTCCTGATAGTCCTCCTCGTGTCAGGCGACATGATAAGGCTTCTCGTGTTTCCGAGGGCGGGGGTTTAGCGACAAAACTCCAAATCCCCAAAAACGCCTCTTTTAACCCTTTTTCAAAGACGATTATGAGATTTGCGATAGTTGACGAGAAGAAGTGCGAGCCCAAGAAATGCGACAACTTGTGCGCCCGGCTCTGCCCGCGAAACAAGCTCAGAGAAGAGTGCATCACAATCGGCAAGAAGGCGAAAATCGACGAGAACCTGTGCGTCGGCTGCGGCATCTGCTCGAACCGCTGCCCGTTTGGGGCCATAAAAATCGTCAACACCCCCGAGAAAGTGGGAACGATGGTGCACAGGTTCGGGGAGAACAAATTCGCTCTCTATAACCTGCCCCTGTCCGAGAAGGGCAAAATCACGGGGATTATCGGTCGAAACGGGATAGGCAAGTCCACGGCGATGAGCATCCTTTCAGGAAAGATAAAGGTCGACTCCTCGAAATTTCCCACCCTCCTAAAGCTCTACCTGAAAAAAGAAAGAAAGGTTTCCTTAAAGCCGCAGGTGCTCGAGAACCTGACCTCAAAAGACGTAAGCCCTGACGTGATAAGGCTTTTTGGGATAAAGGAAAAGGAGCACTACTCCGGCGGGGAGCTTCAGAAGCTCAACATCGCAAAGTGCCTCTCAAAGGACGCCGACCTCTACATCCTCGACGAGCCGACGTCATACCTCGACGTCTTTGAGCGGATGAGGGTCGCAAAAATCGTGCGCGAGCGGCTCAAAAACAGGGAGGTGATTGTCGT
>JBNGEE010000066.1:0-4541 GCA_049975565.1 Candidatus Aenigmatarchaeota archaeon | reverse complement strand
CCGTTAGGTTGTTCCCTGAAAGCGTTGCGGCCAGATTGTAGGTAATGTTTGCGGTTTCGTTCTGGTTAATGACGGACACTGTCCAGTAGCCGGCCTTGGGAAGCGCGCTTTGGATTATCTGCGCCTCTCCTGTCAAAAGCCCTGTATTGTTTGAAGCGGCCTCCGTAGCGTTTGGGTAAAACAGCTTTATCTGCGTGGTGTTCGCGGGCGAGCTTAATGCAAGAGTGAGATTGATTTGTGTCGCCGCCGTGTTGTCAACATAAATTGTCCAGTTCTCTGCGCTTCCGTTCGCGAGGGCCTTGTCCTCAAAAACGTGCGAGATTTCCGTGAAATTCACGGCAAGAGAAGATATAGGAATCCTCAAAATAAGCGCGAATGTCTGGTTGTCCGCCGAAACGTTGTCTCCCGAAACCGTCGCCGTCCAGATTCCGTAGGAAGCCTGTGAGGAATTCAGTGCAAGTGTCTGCGCGCCCGAGCCCGTCGCGTTCAGGTATGACTGCCCGGGGTCTGCGGTGTTTGTAAGGTTGAGGGAAAGGGTTTCTGAGGAGTTCATCCAGATAAGATTCGCGCTAAACCCTGCCGACACCGGAAGAATGAATGTAAAATTTTGCGCGGAGTGGTTTGTGGCGTTTCCGTAGAATGAATATTCCTGGTAGAAGCTTTCGACTGCGAGAGATATATTTTCCTCGGTTATGTTCGTGGTAAGGTTAAAGCTTCCCGAAGCCTCGGACCCCGCCTCGAGTGTGAGGTTTATCTCGCTGCTTTCGGTTTCAAGTGAGCTTACGGAAAGCACCCAGCTTGCGGCAATCTCTTCCTGCATGGCCTCAAGAGACTGGTTCACAATTACCCCCTCAGACCCTCTTCCGCATCCGAGCGTTATCTCAAAAATCCCTGAAGGAAGGGACACTATCTGGAGTGTGTTTTGAGTGACATTCCGGCGCGAGATGTTCTCCACGACGCTTCCCGACTCGTTTTTCACAATGATGATACTGTCCGTCGCGTTAGAGAAGTTGCCGCGGATGGCAAGCGACCTAATGTCTCCCACTTCAACGCGGCAGTTGATTGTCCCGCTACCCGCATACTCGATTTTTTTCCAGTTCTGGTAGAGCGCGTCTGCCCTGACGCTCAGAGGCACCGTTGTCGTGTTTGTGCCGCGGGTAATGTTAAGGACAGCGGAGCCGCCATATACTCCGGAAGCGTTAATGGGTGCCGAAAGCCGCGCCTGTATTGTGGCGTTATCCGTGTCCTCTATTGTCAGCACACCTGTTCCCGAAGCGTTGTTGCTGGAGTTCGCCGCGTCCCAGAAAAATATCTGGGCGGCAGGTATCGTTCCTGCGGCGCCCGACAAGTCTCCAAAAGAAAGAGTAATATTGGACGGCTCGCTTGCTGTGACAAGAAGTGACAAAATCTCGTCTGCCCCGGGGTTTAGGCTGTACTCAAGCCCGGTCTGGTTTACCGAAAAGCTGAAATTGCCGGAAGCGGTTGTGTAGTTCAGGTAGGTAAGATAGGGGTCAATTCTTTTGTGGTTCTCGTTTGAGTCCATGTCCGCGCCCGTGCCTATGAAAAGTGTCTCAAGCTCTTCGGGGGTCTTGCTGTTGCCTGTAAGCGCGAGGTACTGTCCGATTAATGCGTACGCTCCCGCCGCGTGCGGGGCCGCAATAGAGGTGCCGGTCATCGTGCCCCAAGAACCGATTTTGGGGGTGTTTATACCTTCTCCAGGCGCAAAAAGCAGCGGGAGGCTCCAGTAATTGCTGAAGTACGAAATCTCGTCCGTGCTTTTGACAGAACTTACAGGTGTCGCGTTCCGGATGCATGCGGGCGCGGCTATTGCCGACGTGTCCCCGCTGTTTCCCGCCGCCGCCACGACAGAAATGTTGTTTGCGACGGCGTTGTTTATCGCAGTCGTGAGAGCCTGCGAAAACCCGTCGCAGTAGGTGCTGTTCCGGTAGTCTGCCGTGCCCAGGCTCAGGGAGATGACAGATATATTATATTCGGCAGCCGCATCGGTACAATAATTTAACCCGGAAACTAGGTCGGACAGGTAGCCCGAGCCGGAGTTGTCAAGGGTCTTTACTATAATAATTTTTGCTCCGGGCGCAACCCCACGGTATGTAGTGTTTCTTGAGGCGATTACACCTGCTACCTGAGTTCCGTGTCCGTTGTCGTCGTAGCACGGCGCCGGATTCGTTGAATTGCATTCCGCGTTGTCGCCGTCAATGAAATTATAGCCCGCGACCACAACAGTTCCCCAGCCGCCGCCGAAAGCCGAGTGGTTGTAGTCGATTCCCGTGTCTATGATGCACACCGCCTGGCCGGTTCCGTTAATGTTTTGGCCTCCAATTTGCACACTCCAAAGGTCGTCCGCGTTAATCTGCGGCACCGACTCGTCAAGAAAGGTGGTTATCGGATAGTCCGGCTGTATAATATACCCCATATCCTTCAGGGACTCTATTTCCTCCCCAGAAAGTTCCGCCGAATAGGTGTTCGAGCCGTAGATTGGCCTAAGCCTGCCCTCTTCTATAACCGGGTGAGTTTCGGCGGAGGATATCCCAATTATGCCCGCGTTTTCGTTTGAGGTGGGTGTGATAATATATCCCGCGGCAAAACATGGGGCGAGCAACATGAAGGCCATCAATAATCCTGCAAAGACCCCTTTAATCATTAATTAAGCTATCTTCTATTAAATAAATAAGATGCCCCCTAAAGCCGGATTGCCTGCCCGGTACTGCCGCCCATAACATTATTTGTGGTTTGCCGGCGCTAAATATGTCCGGTAAAACACTGCCGTTGTTTACAGGCACATGCCGGTTTTTGCCCGAAATCCAAATTTGCGCCTTGATGAGGTAGTCCTGCCCCGAGGAATAGCATGCGCTCACGACAACCCAAAAACTTAAAAAAGCGAAAAAAACAAAATCAAAAATCGTGTATGCAAAGAACTTTCATCTTTGTCTTGAACCTGTCTTGGTCAAAGCAGGCAACTGCCAGGATGCCCTTTTTCTCGAACTGCTCCGCGAGGCTTTTTGTCAATTTGCCGTCCATGAGTACGACCGACACGTTGTCGAAGTCGACCACCTTCAAAAGCTCCGAAAGCTCCGAATACGTCGACCGGTGCACCTCGTTCAAAGAGTTGTCCATGAAAAGCACCTCTTTTGTGCCAAGCATGTCCTTGAGAAGCGGCCCTACCCTCTCCCTGAAGTCCGCGGGAAGATCCTGAGAACTCCGAGAAGATAATGTTTGGGGCCTTTTTCCGTCAAACCTTGACTGGCCCGATGAATCTTCCTTTCTGCGACTCTTGAGGCATTGCCTAAGCTCCTTTCCCGTAAGCTCCTCGACTTCCTTTCCGTCGGGCGCGCGGGCGACGAAATCCACTTTTATCAGCTGTTTTATCCTTTTGAGGATCATGTCTCCTCCGCGGTCCCCGTCAAGGAACACGGTAACGGACTTGCTTTTCGCGAGATCTTTGATGCTTTCCGAAACCTTGCTTCCGTCAACCGCTATTGCGTTTCTTATGCCGTATTTGAGCAGGTTTATGACGTCAGCGCGGCCTTCGACGATTATAATTTCCTTTGACCTCTGCACGTCGGGGCCTGCGCACAGGCCCTTGATTTCAACAGCTTCGGCCACCTTCATGTCTTTGGAGAGCTTGTCGAGCGCCTCCTTGGGGTCAACGAGCCTTCCGTAAGCCGTGCTCAAAAGCTCCTTGCTTCTGGTCTCTATGTAGTTTCTCTTGTTGCTCCGGACGTCCTCGATGTCTTTTAGGGTGACTTTAGCTGTCGTAAATCCGACCTTGTCGACGGTCTCTACCGCCGCTGCCAAAAGCACCGTTTCCTTGATGCTGAGGTTCGAGGGAATCACGATTTCCGCCCTCGTCTTTCCGTCCGCTTTTCCTTCCTTGCTTGTCGAGAAAATTATCTCTATTCGTCCAATCCTGCCGCTTTCCTGAAGCTCTTTCAAGTCCATGCCCTGCCCCAAAAGACCCTCCGTCTGACCAAAAACTGCGCCAATGATGTCGGGCCTTTCGACAAGGCTGTCCGCTTCCAAGGAAAATTTCATCAGGTATTTTGCGTTTTCTGTTATTTTTCCCATATATTTATTGTCGAAAAAATGATAAATTGGCATTTGTCGGTGATTAGTGGATGATTTCCGGTGGGAGAGGGATGATTTTTGGAGGATAATATGGTTGAGTTAGACTATGACCCACCTAACTCTTTAACAGTCTGCTCAAAGTAATCTCGATTAATTTCAATACCGACATAACTCCTCTGAAGCTTTAAGGCTGCCTTGGTAGTCGTCCCGCTCCCAATAAACGGATCAAGAACCAAATCACCTTTTCTAGTAAATAACTTAATAAACCAAGTAGGCAAACTTTCGGGAGGTTTTGTTGCCCAACCATATCCTCTAAGAGTATATAACTGTTACGGGCAACAGAAAAACCCCTATCGATTGGAAGATTTCTAACGACAGGCAGGTCGAAAAAGAAAGGAAACTGGCAAGGTTCACGAACCAGATGTCAGAGCAGGCAAAGCTGTACTGGGACAGCG
>JBNGEE010000065.1:3408-4635 GCA_049975565.1 Candidatus Aenigmatarchaeota archaeon | reverse complement strand
ACCGAGCCGCACAAGCCCTCGAGGTCCAAGAAGGGGCCGAGGAGGCACAAGCAGAGAAGCAAGAGATAGATATGCATTTATTTTTTTCTGAGTAGTGTATTTTGTGGAGAATATGGCTAGAATGAATAAATTTCCGGCAGATAGAATATATAAGGTTGCTTATTCTGAAGATTTGTTCAAGCCTGCAAAAACAGTCCCCGGGGATAATAAAGAATTCTCTCTCTTGATAGGGTATCTTCTTTCTTGACAGAAGAAAATCTTTCTAAGATAGATCCCTGCAAGCTTTTGTGGAGTTTCCAAAATACAGCGCCCAGAGAGCCAGGCGAAAGCCCATTTATGTTTGCAAAGCCTCCAGAACCAAAACTTTTGGAAAATCGACTCAAAAAAGATATAAGGAGGCCAAGAGGGGATAGAGAGAAATATGGATTAAGTTTGAGCGGATACAATAATTGCCACACCATTAATGAAATACCTAAAGCATATCAGACTCTTCTCGAGGAAGGTTTCAAGCCGGAAAATGTTTATATATTAGATAATAACTTCCCCACGAATTTTTTTTGCCCGACAGATGATGTGGCTACCAAGAAGTCCCTAAGTATGATAACAGATTATTTTATTCAAAGAATGCAAGATGAAGATGCATTATTCTGCCTCTTTGCAGGACATGGCTCTAGGCGGGATTTTTTGCCCGACTATGCAATTCCGCTATGGGGAAGCGATCCGAAAGACCATGATCTTTTATTGGCAAGTGGGGTGGAACATTATTTGGATAGAATAGCGGCATCCATAAAAGTGCTGGTGTTTTGCCATTGTTTTGGGGGGGTTTTCGCTTCAAGGTTCAACAAGGATAATTATATTGCCGTTTCAGCTTCAAACGGCAGCAGACCCTCTTATGGGTCTTACTTTACTAAAAACTTTTTTGGGGCAATTTGCGAAAAATACGGTGATTTTGATAATGATGGGCGAGTCAGTATAGGTGAGGCCTTCTGGTATGCAGTATTAAACGATCCCTGTACAAAGAAAGGTTGGCAGGAACCCCAGATATTCTATGGGGATATAAACCCGATGACTACTTATCTGGACAGATGAGCCAATAATTGCCGAAAAACCCTCCTACTATCGCTTCCTCTTCTTCTTTCCGGTCTGCCTTGCCGCAATAGAGCCGACTTTCTGCCCAGGCGGCGCGTTTCTTGAGGAGGGGAACGAGTTCTTTCATGAGGTCGAGTT
>JBNGEE010000065.1:0-3398 GCA_049975565.1 Candidatus Aenigmatarchaeota archaeon | reverse complement strand
GTCGTGGACTGTCCGGGGCCTGTCTTTCCGCCGAAAGGGTGGTCAATAGGGTTCATCTTGCTTCCGGACGTTATCGGCCACAATTTGCCCCTTGACCTCATATGCCTCAACTTGAGACCCGCCTTCATGAATGGCTTTGCGTTCCTGCCGTACCCCGCGGGCTTTCCGACAACTGCCCTGCAGTTTGCCGCGAACTTCTTGAGGCTCTTTGAGGGGAGCTGGAGATAAACAACTTTCTTCTCGCGCGACTTCACGACCGCAAACGAGCCGGAAGACTTGCAAAGTTTCCCCCCGTCCCCAAACGACTTCTCGATGCAAAAGACAGGGGTGCCCTCGGGAATGCTGCTCAGGGGAAGGACGTTACCGGGCTTTATCCCAGCCACAGCCGAGAACTCGAGTGAATCGTTGGTCGAGACGTTTTCGGGGGCGATGAGCTTTTCTGTGGTCCCGTCCCCGAACGTGACGCTCATTATGGGGGTGTTTCTGGCCGAAACGTGCGAAATATCGGAAATTCTTGCCACACCCTCTTTTTTAGGCAGTTTTACCTCCAGGCTTCCTTTTGCCCGGTAGGTCGAGTGCCCCTTGCCGCGCCTCCTCGAAATGATAAGCTTTCCCATAACAAGTGTTCGCTAAAATATTAATGCTGATGCCCGCCTGAATATCCTCAAAAAGCACTCTATTTAGGCGATGTAGGCGACTTCGACAACTGTCCCTATCCAGAGCATCAGGACGGCGAGAGCCATAAGAAGGAGCGAGTCCATGAAGACGAACTTGAAGTGCTCGCGGCTCTCCGTGTGCCTCGAAATCGCGACCGAGAGAATCCCACCGGCGATTCCCGCAAGGATATAACCCAAAAACTCGAAGCTTCCGTGCGGCAGGTAGGACAAAAGGACGACCGGGATTGACTGCATCCCGACAAGCGCCTTTGCTCCCTGGCCCACCACCACCCCGAGCACCGAGGCGTTCCAGCTTATGAGAAATATCGCGCCTGAGGAATAAAACAGGGAGAAAGCGAAGCATATCGCCATAACTCCGAGGTTGTTGAGAAAGATTTTAGAGAAAACGTCCTGGGCAGTCGCGTTTCCCGTAATCTGGGAAATCGTGCTCATCTGCTCGGAGAACAATACTGACGTCGTCTCTTCAGGCAGGACTATAAAGGCGGAGGCGATTGTCACCGCGACCCCGATGATGATGAATGTGTAGTCGAGAATCAGCGCCCCGTGCCTGTGCAAAAACCCGCCGCTGTAGCAGTACCTCCAGAAGTGCCCGTCCTCCTCGCGCTCTTCCTCGTCTTTTAGCATGTTTATGATGCCCGGAAGAATAGCGAGGGTGATGAGAAAGGTAAGGAAAAGCCCGCCCTGCCCGAGAAAATGGCAAATCGCTATGGCCACGGCCGCCCCTACCATTCCCTGAATCGCGGCCTCCATAGGATGCCTTTTGATGGAGCAGGGGTCAATCAGCGACTCGAGGACCATAACTATAACATATCGAGCAGATATATTAAGCAGATATATTAAGCAGATATGCAGAAAAACAAATGCGCCGACGGGGAATTTCAACAACTACACCCGTTTTGGGGTGCAGACCTTTTTAGCCAGTTTAGCCGAAAAGGGTTGCTTTGAACCCCGATTGTTGGCTTGGAAGGCATCCACCGGTTTTCCACCGTCAATGTCCTGCCATTAGACTATCGGCGCATAAAATAATAGAGATTTAAAATAAGCTGTTCCGCGCAAATTATGGACTACAAAAAAGCGGCTAAGGTGTTGGTAACTCTCTCTAAGAGTCAGTCCCTTACCGACGAGGAAAAAGAAGCCCTTTCTGTGGCGATTGGGCTTCTCAGTTGGGCAGCCCTCTCCAAAAGCCACATAAGCGCAAGAAAAGCCAAAAAGGAGCGAAAGTGCAACGCCCCGACGAGCCGAAAGCGAGGAGAGTAAAAATGGGTCGCGGTCAAAAATTATTTTTTCTAAGTCTGGTTAATATCTTCTTTACAAATCTAAAGATATAACTCCATTTTGAATATCTTTTAACACTTGAGGATAAAGAACATGTTCAACTCCTAAAACTCTCTCAGATAAAGTTTCAGGGTTGTCTCGTTCATATCTTGGAACTTTGTACTGCGCTAAAATTCTTCCAGTATCATACTCAGAAGTAACTATGTGTACTGTAGCCCCGCTTTCTTTGTCATCTGAATTAATAACAGCCTCGTGAACTTTCATCCCATACATGCCTTCTCCGCCATATTTCGGAAGCAGTGCTGGATGAATATTTAGTATTTTATTTGGATAAGCATCTATAACACTCGGTCCCACTTTTTTCATATAACCTGCAAGTACAACCAGATTTACTTCATGTTCAGTTAAAACACTTAGAATTGTTTCATCAAGATTTTCAGTATTATTCCTATTCAAACAATAGTGGGGAATATTTCTTTCTCTAGCAAGGTCTAGGACTTATGCATAGGGGTTATTGCAAATTAGTACATTAGCATAAGCTTCTAACTCGTGTCTCTCTATCGCATCAAGTATTGCTCTTACATTACTCCCTCTATGAGAGGATAAAAAACCTAAGTATAATTCCATAATAATTAGAATATTCTTATTATTTAAAAATTATTCTGTTGAGCGAAGCGAGACAATCTGTGCCGAAGGCACTCCCGCGACCCATTTTTATTTCATATAACTGATGGAATTTGGCGAAGTTTTGCTGACCAATTATCTAAGACACCGTTAGACAAAGCAAAATTTGGGAGAGCCGAATGCGAACCGCTAAATTCCTGTTATGCTCCCTAGCCAATTACATTGAGGGATTCCGAAGCCCGCAGTCGGAGGAAGAGTTCGGGCGGCGGCGTAAGAGGAGAGTTATTTTTAATACATTATTACTTATGAATAGCATGATGTCAAAGCCGTTTACAAGTGCCTTTCCTTTGGTTGGGTCAAGGAGGGTTGCAAGCATCGAGAGGGTGGTCGACTTTCCGGCGCCGTTGGGGCCGAGAAAGCCGAAAATCTCGCCTTCGGGTATTGAAAAGCTGATGTTGTCGACTGCGGTGAAATCTCCGAACTTCTTGGTCAGGCTTTCGATTTTTACGATAATATTGGATGATTCCATAATATTGCAGGGGTGATTTTTTAGGGTTGCACTTCAAATCGGGTGCGTAACACCGTCAAAACCGACTGCCGACACACATATCTTTAACTTTAAGAAAAACCCTTAGATATTTATGATATCCGCGAAGGATGGGGATACCATATTCGTGAAGTTCTCAGAAAACGAAAGCCTGAATGACCTGCAAAACGTGCTCGAAACCTACGAAATAAAATCGGCCTTCGTGAGCGGGTTTGGCCGCCTTCGGGTGCTTGAGGGCCACGAGAAGATTGTGGACGCGCGAGAGGCCATCGTGC
>JBNGEE010000064.1:0-4690 GCA_049975565.1 Candidatus Aenigmatarchaeota archaeon | reverse complement strand
ATCGGCCTGACCCACGCGCGCACGCTTATTTCGTGGTTTGAGAGTGTCAGATGGATGTTGAGCGGCCTCAAGACCTGAAGAGAGCCCGGGGCCGATATTTTGGGCAGGTATTTTCGCTTCACGTCATGGGACGACGAGCAGTAAATTGGCGCGTTCTTCGGGAAGGCGGGGTGCCTGTCAGGAAGCTTAAGCAGGACCTTCGTCCCGGCCGGCACGCTGAAGATGCGTTCCCGCCTGTTGCTCAAAAACTCAACCGGAAAGCCGAAAGGCTTTTCCCTATGGGCAAGCTCTATCTGGAGCCCGTCGTGGCGCTCGAGCGGCCGCTGGGTGACGAAGCGAAGAACGTTTATTCCCTGCGGCATCCGGTAGACCCTATCGACCTTCCCGATTCTTGCCCCGCGGTGGCCTGTGGTTTTAGCGTCGATTACCTCACGGTTTTGCGGCTCGGAGAGGTACAGGTCTGTCCATGGCCGGCTGTAGACTGTCTTTATGTTTTCCTCGAGTTCCTCCCCGGCTTTTTGCGTGAGCCTTCCGCCAAGAATTCTCCTGTAAAAATCCGTAACCGCCGCGACGTAGAGCGGGCTTTTTTTTCGCCCCTCGATTTTGAGGGAAGCCACGCCTACATTTTGGAGCTCTCCTATAAGAGTCGGAACTGCGAGGTCTTTCATCGAGAACGGCAGACAGGTCTTTCCCCCGCCGGCGCCGGCAACTTCGAAGGGCTCCCGACACACCTGAGCGCACTCTCCCCGGTTGCCGCTTCTGCTGAAAGCCATTGCCGAGAACATGCACAGGCCGCTGTAAGAGTAGCAAAGCGCGCCGTGGATAAACACCTCGACCTCTATCCCGGATTTCTTTGCGATTTCCTTTATTTCCTCAAGCGTCAGTTCGCGGGCAAGCGTTGCTCTCGAAAACCCGAGCTTCTTTAAGGCAAGAGCGCCCTCCAGATTGTGGACCGCCATCCGGGTGCTTGCGTGAAGCCGCAGTTCCGGGAAAAAGTCCCTTGCGATTTTCGCTACGCCGAGGTCCTGAACGATTACTCCGTCGACCTGCAGGTCGGAGAGAAGCGCGAGAGTGTCGACGATTTCTTCAAGCTCGTCCTCGAAAACGAGGGTGTTGAGGGCGGCATAAACCTTCCGCTTGGGGCTCAGTGAATGCGCGTAGGCTACAATCTCGTCAAGCTCTCTAGGGGTGAAATTCTCCGCGTCCGCCCTTACCGAGAATTTCTTTAGGCCAAGGTAGATGGCGTCGGCCCCGTAGTCCAGCGCCGCGCGCCCGGCCATCGGGCTTCCGGCAGGGGAGAGCAGTTCCGGCTTTTTGGTCTTTGGTTCCATAATAGACCTCGTAATTGGTTAATTGGCGTGCCGGGATGCTTTTTACAGCCCGTCATGCCCTATAACTTCCTGCACCCTGCCGACTTGCCCGTCCTGCAGCCTCACTTTGATGCCGCGGGAGTGGAAAGGAGCGCTCGTCAGGATATCCCTCACTATGCCGCGCGTCCTCTTTCCGGTTCTCTGGTCCTTCTTGAGGACTATGTCCACAACCAGGCCCGGGCGGATGTCTTTTCTATTCTGCCCGTCCATGATACTTATTCCCTATCAACAGGTTTCGATAATAGGCTTAAGGGCAAATCATCCGCGAAGATATTTTTCCCGCTTCGTTTTGTCCATCTTCTCGATAGCATATCTCAGCATTACTCTTGGCATTTCCTTATGGAACTTATCGAGGAACTCAACTTCGGCTGACTTGTCCCTGTTTCCGACCTCCCGAAGCATCCAGCCGACGGCCTTGTGAATCAGGTCGTGGCGGTCATTCAGGAGCATTTCCGAGATTTTCAGGGTGTCCTCAAACTGCCCCTTCCTGATAAACGCGAGGGTCGAAAGGATAGAGATTCGCCGCCCCCAGAGTTTTTCGGACTTTGCGAGGGTGTAGAGGGGCTTTCGGTCCTTGTCAAGGAGGAAATCGCCGACGATATTCGGGGCGGACAGGTCGAACAAGTCCCAGTTGTTGATGTTTCCAAGGGCCGCGTTTTTGAGGTAGAAATCAGATATTTCCTTTCTCTTTTTAGGGTCCTTTTTTGCCTTTTCGTACTGCCGCACAAGAATCCTTAAGACATAGGCCCTCTCTTCGTGGATTTTGGAGCCAAGGAGGGCTTGAATTTCCTTGAAAGTGAGGTTTAGGTGAATTTTTGCCACATCCTTAATCTGCCGGGAGGTCAGCCCAATAAAAATATCTCCCTCGCCGTAGTCGCCCTTTCCAGTCTTGAAATATCGCTGGAGGGTCTTTGCTTTTTCGGGGTTTGCGAGGCGCTTTAGGTCGGATTTTGGGGAAGGGGGCATAACTTTATCTAGAGGGTATTATCTCACCGCCGGCATTTACGAGAGATTTTTCGTTATAGACCATAATTGCATTGGCTATTAACGTGAGTCCTAGCATAAGCGTCCCTTGAAACTCGTTACCTGAAAACATATGGTATAATGAGTAGGCAAATATGATTATTGCAACAAGGGCAATTACAAATGCAAGAAATATATAGAACGGGTCTCTTAGGGTCATGTTAGGATTGGTAGTATAGAGCGATAAAGGAAACACCTATACCTAATACTGATAAGGCATATACCCAATTGTTTTTATATAGCATCATAGCAAAAAACAAAGAAATTACTGCCATGAGGATAATCACCTTACTTTTTGATTTTGGGAGGCCAAATATTCCCTGACCTCTTCCGAAGATGCCTGCTATAATTTAATAAGTATACTTTTATAGTTGTTCAATTCTTGAAATTCTTCTGTTTTGACGAGGTAAATTATCATAGCCCCGCGCGGATTCGAAGTCCGCCCCCGTCAATTGGATAATTACTCACCGCAAAGCGGTAAGGTATCTCCTTTTCTTTGACGTGAAGGACTTTCTTTCGGAAAAGAAAGTCTTTCCGCGGTCACAGGCTGGCTTCAATCATTGGGGGAAAATTTCCCGCCTCAAACCTTTGATTTCCAAAGGCCTGTATGCTTGACCCTTTTGAGCAGGCAAACGCTCAAACGCTCGTTCGTCGCTACGCTTGAACGGCGCCTTAATTCGCTTCGCGAATTAAGGAACCACCAATGTAAAGTACGCTGCCGCGCCCGCTAGCGCTAAGTTTGGCCGCTACACCACGGGGCTATAATTGATTAATCCTTAAATTTAGTTATGCGTGACCTATATTATGTCAGGCAAAGATAAGGAAATGGATGAAGAATGCGGGGAAACAGAAGATGGTGCAATGACGATGGCTTTAATGGGGTTTTTGTCCCCCTTGCAGCAGCAGGATTAAGGGCGAATAAGTCTCCAAGGGAAGTGGTGGAATACTTTGAAGAGATGGTGGATATCCTGATGGCTGAAGAGAAAAGCAAAAAGAAGGCGGAATAATCAAGTTATTTTCTATATTTTCTTTAATTTATGTGGAAGAGCCTTAAGGAAATTAGGAAAACAGCCAAGTTTTTGAAAGTCCGGCCAGAGCAGGCGCCAAACACCCTGAGGCGGTTCCAACGGGAGATGGAGGAAAATAGGTGAGATTCAGCAATTCCCGCCGCAGCTTGCCATTTCAAGGGTGTAATTTGACAGGGTTTCGAAGAAGTTTTGCAGTTTCAAAAAATCATATTTGGCTACTTCCCCGCCATCTCTAAGAGTTTTTACATCTTTTTTCAGGCGACCTACATAGTCCAAAAAATACCCTCCCTCGCCGTTGATGTCCATAATGTCTGAGGCAATCTCACGTATTTTTGAAAGTTCGGTGCCTCCGACCTCAATCCACCCGGTTTTTGAAAGGCGATTCCGGTACTCATCCCCCCTCTCGGCCTCTTCAAAGAATGCATAGGATTTATCTAAAAGCTCCGATTTCATGTGTCTTATAGGATTCCTTCCGGCCAGAAGTCTGCGCATATTGTCGGAAAAGAACCACAGTTCAAGCATAAGGGGCGTCGAATCCTCGTAAACCGGGCCCATCACGCCGCAACAATCCGCTGACATAACATTATCCAAAGTCCTATATATAAAAGAATTCCTGCCTACCCTTGGATACTCTCTTTAAGAAAAAACCCTCAGACAACCCGCCGTCCGCGCTCAAAAACCCATTAAGCTTGTCTGCGTGCCCTTTTTCTCCTCCAATTTGTCCAGAGTATTTTTGACCCGGTCCTCCGAAAAATCGTGCTTTTCGCAAAGGATTTCCCTAACTTTTTCCCTGTCGGGCCGCCCGAACTCGATTTTGTAGTCCCGCTCGACCGGCGGATTCATAAAAAATCCGAAAAGGGTTTCCGGCTCCATGTCGAACTTCCACTCGATATGCTTTTTTATCTCTTCAAGGGTTTTGTGTTTTTCAACAAGCGACAGGGCTTTTTTTGGCCCGATGCCGTTCACCCCCCCGACGTTGTAATCGGTGCCAACGAGAATCCCAATCAGTATCAACTGCTCTCTGGAAAGCCGCTGTTTTGCGAGCTCCGCAAGCTGCAAGGTTTCTGACCTTGCGATTGAAAGGTTTCGAAGAGTCCTTGGCGAGCCGAAAAGGAGGGAGTCAAAATCCTGGCTTACGGTGGCAAATGCCTTCCCATCCAGGCAGATTCTTGCGCATTGCGCCTCCCCTTCGCTTTTTGCCTGCACGGTCGGCACACCCATCGCGTCAAGAAGGTGTTTGCTCTCTTCAATCATCTCCGGGGTCACGAC